>NZ_JBYCKR010000195.1:0-16393 GCF_057473505.1 Acidithiobacillus sp. TH-A35
ACCGGCGGACCCACGGAGACGTTGCTGCGCATGGTGGAGTTCATGGAGACCAGTGCGCAGCGTGCCGCTGCCTCCAGAGACAGGTCGGGACTGACGACGCGATCCAGAATCGGCTTGCCATATTTGATTTCGCCGATCTGCAGGAAGGGGTGATCTGACGACTCATGGATGTAGTTGCCCTGCGGGTAAATCATATAAGTCGCCGGAGTATCTCCCTTGATCTGGCCGCCCAGGATGAAGGTTGCCTCAAAATTGGTGTTGGCGGTGTCGCGGTTGGCCTGGTTACGCTGCACCTCGGCGTTGATGAGGCCGACATAATCCGCCGCCTCCGCCATGCTGGTCAGATTGAGCAGATGGGTTTTGGCGTCCTGGTCTATATCTTGCTGCATCCGCTTGACCACGCCCTGAGTAGTCGCCAGATTGCCCGCTGAAAGCAGACAGAGAAAGCGGTCCCCGGGCCAGCAGAAGTTATGCATTTTAGAGTAGATGCTGACGTTGTCGGTGCCCGCGTTGGTACGCGAGTCGGAGCAGAAAATCAGGCCCTCTGCGACATGAGCGGTGAGGCAATAGGTCATGGAGTGTTCCTGTGAGCCCGGCGACATAGACTTATGATATTCGCTGAAAATGATGCCGTTGGGAAGTATGGGCCCTGCCTGCTCCTCCGGCGGTGCTAGGCAACCCGTCAGAGATGCACTATTATGGTGCAATCAACGATAGGCCGTCGCGCAGCCATTGCCGGTCCGGTTTTTGTGTGTGAAGAACTAAACATGCCGGGTGATATGCCGGTATGAAGGATGTTGCGTCCCTGATGAGTTGGTGCGCTTTTTGCTTGGCTGAGCATAGAGCCTGTTTGATGAATCACAGAATCGGAGCTTGCATGGTGCGCCGCAAAAGAATAACCACTGTGCCCACAGAGAATATGGTGCTGGACGCCCTGGAATCAGCGGTGCTGGTTCTGGGGGGTGATTACCATATTCGTTATATGAATCCCGCCGCCGAAAATCTGCTGCGCATCAGTCAGTATCAGGCGTTGGGACAGACCTTGTCGGCGCTTTGCAGCATCGTCGGCGAAGAATGTTTCACCACACTTTTTGCGGACGCAGCCACGGCGAACGCGGCCACACTGCGCAGGGGCTTGCCTTTGGCGCTGAGCGAGGGTGGGAGCGCGGTAGTGGATTTGGTGGTGACCCCCGCACCAACGGACGGTCTCATTATTGAAATGCGGCCAATGGAATTGCCGGCGCGTCATGCCGAGGAGGAGATGCAGGACCGCATTTACGGTGCCGCCCAGGAGATGCTGCGTGGCCTTGCCCACGAAATCAAAAATCCCCTCGGTGGTTTGCGCGGGGCCACGCAGCTCCTGGAGCGTGAACTACAGCGCCCCGAACTGAAGGACTACACCCGGGTCATCCTCCATGAGGTGGATCGTCTGCATCATCTGGTGGATCGCCTACAGGGATCCCGCAGCCGCCCGGTTTTGGCCGATGTGAATATCCATCAGGTACTTGAACATGTGCGTCGGCTGCTGAATGCGGAATTGCCCACCGGCATTGCCGTGCGTTTCGACTACGACCCCTCTATTCCCGACATTTTGGCTGATCAGGAGCAACTGGTGCAGGTTTTTCTGAACTTGCTGCGCAACGCCCAGCAGGCCTTGGATCGCCACGGCACGATCCTGATTCGCACCCGGGTCGAGCGCTACGTTACCCTCTTGCATCACAAGTTCCGCCTGGCGCTGCGTGTGGATGTAGTTGATAGCGGCCCGGGAATCCCCCCAGACCTGCTGCCGCGGATCTTTTTGCCGCTGGTCACCAGTCGTGCCGAGGGTATGGGTATGGGGCTCGCTATCGCGCAGGGATTGGTGCGCGGGCATGGCGGAGTGGTCCATTGCCACTCGCAACCGGGGGAAACGGTATTTTCCGTTTCCCTGCCCTTGTTATCGCACCGGGAGGCATCTGCATGACAGAGGTCTGGGTTATTGATGATGACCCTTCCATTCGCTGGGTATTAGAGAAAGCGCTGACCCAGGCCGATATCCCTGTGCGCAGTTTTGCCGAGGCCGACAGCGCTCTGCGGGCACTGGGGCGCGAGCAACCAGAGGCCATCGTTACCGATCTGCGCATGCCCGGCCTGGACGGGCTGGCTTTCCTGCGCGAGGTGCAATCACGCTGGCCGAAGCTGCCGGTAATTGTGATGACAGCGCACTCCGATCTCGACAATGCCGTCGCCGCTTTTCAGAGCGGGGCCTTTGAATATCTGCCCAAACCTTTTGACATGGACGAGGCGGTTGCCCTGGTGCGGCGCGCTCTTGGCAGTCAGACAGAGCCGAGCGCAGCGGGCGTTGAGGAGAGCGATCCGGCGGAAATGATTGGCGAGGCTCCCGCCATGCAGGAGGTGTTTCGTGCCATCGGTCGTCTGTCGCGTTCACAGATCAACGTGCTTATTACCGGCGAGTCGGGGGCAGGCAAGGAACTGGTGGCCAGTGCTCTGCACCGGCACAGTCCCCGCGCGCGCGGACCCTTCATCGCCATCAACACGGCGGCTATTCCCGCCGAGTTGCTGGAATCGGAACTTTTCGGCCATGAAAAGGGCGCTTTTACCGGGGCGGTACAGACCCGGCAGGGTCGCTTTGAACAGGCCTCCGGGGGCACCCTCTTTCTCGATGAAATTGGCGATATGCCCGCCGCCCTGCAAACGCGTCTATTGCGGGTACTCTCCGACGGCACCTTCTACCGGGTCGGTGGCCATGCGCCACAACGTGCGGACGTCCGCGTTCTCGCCGCGACCCACCAGAATCTCGAAGCCAAGGTGCGCGACGGTAGTTTTCGGGAAGATCTCTACCACCGTCTCAATGTCATCCATATCCACCTCCCACCAATGCGGGAGCGGCGTGAAGACATCCCGCGTCTGGCCCGCCACTTTCTCCGTCGCAGCGCGGAGCAGTTGGATGTCGAGCGTAAGGTATTGAGTCCGGCGGCGGAGGCCGCCTTCATGAATTGGCGTTGGCCAGGTAATGTTCGCCAATTGGAAAACGTCTGTCGCTGGATTACCGTGATGGCACCCACCAGCGAGGTCCAGGTGACGGATTTGCCGCCGGAAATGGCCGCACCGCCACCGTCCGCCGTGCCGCTGGATTCGAACGCCCAGGATTGGCGCCTACTGCTGGGGGCCGTGGTGCGGCAGTGCCTCGCCGGTGGCGAAGAGGCCTTGCTGGACAAGATTCAGCCGCAGTTCGAGCGCTGTCTGCTGGAAGCGGCCTTGCAACATACCCGTGGCCATAAGCAGGACGCCGCACACAAGCTCGGGTGGGGGCGTAATACGCTTACCCGCAAGCTTAAAGAACTGGGCATGGAAGATGCGTCTGGCAGCGGCGCTGGCGAATCCCAGGCTTTCGACTAAAACCCCCTTGTATGCTGATATAAAGGGTATGCTTGGTCGAGCTTGAGGTGTCTATGCAAGGCGTAATGTTACTGTTGGAAATCGTTGTTGTCCTGCTGCTGCTGGTGGAGGTTTTCATCCGCTTGCGGGCACGGCGCCGACGTTTACAGAATAAAAGCAGCGCGCCAGTCTCCTCAGCAGCGCATTCGGCACCCGCCACAGACCTGCCACGGATTCGACCCGAAGTATCCAGCGTAGATGCTGTTGCCCCATCCGTAACCACTACCGGTGGTGCCGAGCAGCAAGCGCTCAGCATCGACGATCTTCTCAATGAAGCCACCATTTATCTGGAGTATGGTCATTATGCGCAAGCGGCGACCGTGTTGCGCTGGTATGTAGATCTCAATCCCCACGAAACACGGGTCATCAACCAGCTCCTTGACACCTATCTGGCGATGGCCGATATCGACAGCTATGCCGAGCTGCTCGAAGGTTTGGGTGAAAAACCGGGTGCTGCTCCCATGAACGAGTCCTGGTGGCAGGAACGGGTGGATACTGGTCTGAGTCAAGACCCCGGCAATCTTGAACTCCTCGTGCTTGCCGAGAAGGTGGGCATGACTATTCCTGTACCACAAGCCCAGACTCAAAATGTCGTCATGGCTGCGGAGATGGCGCTGGCCTTGGTTTCCCGTAATCCCGATCCCGCCTATGGCATGGCGATCCTGTGGCGGGCCATCGCTCATGAGCCGCAACGCCTGCCGTTGTATGCCGAACTTCTGCGCATTACCCACCAGCAACGCCGCGTTGAGGATTATATCAATACCTTGATATTGCTTTTCCTGGCCGTGGGTGCCGGGGGCAAAACCCTGCGCGAGCGTATGTTGCGGGTAGGTGAGGACCTCGGCCCCCACCCCCTGTGGGAGACGCTTGCACAATGGAATGGCGATCTGGAGGTATTGAGACGACTGGCCAGATCACGCCACCTGGAGATTCCGGCCAGGTTGTCCGGTGGCGCTGAAGATGGCCGATGACCGCGCTTGACAAGCTTATGCTGCGCTAACGACAATCGCCTGCAGCCGCAAGCTCCGCACCTACAGGTACTGAGCGAGAGCTGATGCAGGCAGACAGGGAGCAGCAACGCATGGATTTGGAGGAAGTCAACCGCCTCGTGCGGTCCGATATGGTGTCGGTGAACAGCGTTATCCAGGAGCAGCTGCGTTCCGGGGTGCCGACTATCCCGGCCATGGGGACTTATCTAATCAATGCTGGTGGCAAAAGACTGCGGCCTATTGTTCTGCTGCTCGCAGCACGCATGGGCGGTGAGCGTGGCCCGCGTCCGATCCCTCTGGCGGCTGTTGTTGAGTTTATCCATACGGCGACGCTGCTGCATGATGATGTAGTCGATGGTTCCGAACTGCGGCGCAGCAATGCGACGGCTAATCAACTCTGGGGCAACGCCGCCGCCGTACTCGTTGGGGATTTTCTTTATGCCCGATCCTTCGAGATGATGGTACAGGACGGCGATATGCGTATCCTCGCCACCATGGCAGAAGCTACCAGTGTCATTTCCCAGGGCGAGGTCGCGCAACTGGAGAATGCCAACGACCCTGATCTGAGTCCTGGGGCGTACTTCTCGGTCATCGAAGCTAAGACCGCCAAGCTCTTTGAGGCGGCAGCGCGTATTGGGGCCTTGGTAAATAACCTGGATGCTGCCGCGGAAAAGGCGCTGGCGCAATACGGCTCCCTGCTAGGTATCGCTTTCCAGTTGATGGATGATGCCCTGGATTATTCCACCAGTGCCGAGAAAATGGGTAAGAATCGGGGCGATGATCTTGCTGATGGCAAGGCGACCCTACCCTACATCCATGCCATGCAGCATGCTACGGCAGCAGAGCAGATCATTCTGCGTGAAGCACTTTGCGGTGACGCGCCGGCCGTCTTTGACCAAGTCTGGGAAATCATTGCCAGAACAGGGTCAATTGATTACACTTTGCGCGTCGCAAAGGAAAAGGCGGATCAGGCTATTGCTTATCTGGCCGGGTTCCCGGGCAGTGTGGAGAAAGAGGCCTTGGCTTTTTTGGCAGCATTTTCTGTGCGGCGTGATTTTTAAAGTGATGTTATCGGGGCGTGGCTCAGCCTGGTAGAGCGCCGCCTTCGGGAGGCGGATGTCGGAGGTTCGAATCCTCTCGCCCCGACCAATTGAGGGAAGGCCCGCATTGTCGGGCCTTTTTCATAAGGATTTGGCGGTTGTCGCGTCTGTTTTTATGTCGGATGCGCGGGCAACATAGCGCTGTCGGTCCGCACCACGCGGGTACCTGTACTTATGCTGAAGTGGCTTATTTTCCTCGTATTTGTCGCGATCCTGTTTTATGGCTGGCGCCAGAAACGCCGCCGTCCTGAAGTTTCCGCGGTGGATCGTTTGGTGCGTTGCACGCGCTGCGGCCGGCATCTTTCCATTCATGCGGCGGCCTGCCGGGGTGATGGCGATTACCGTTGTCCACAACATGCCGGAGACCATCAGTGAACCCTGCCGTACCCTCCTTTCGCGCTGGACTCTATGCAGTATTTCCCCTGGTCGCCTATTTTGTTTCCTGGTATTACAACGGTCAGTTGATCCCGCTGCTGGTAGCCACCAGTATGGTTCTACTGATCTGGGGATTTGTGGTTTGGTGGCCGCGCCTGCAGGACGGCCTGCCCTGGCCGCGCGGGTTTTTGCCGGTCTTCATGCTGCTCTGGTTGCTGTGGTTGGGCTTGAGCCTGTTCTGGAGCGGATCGCCTTACACGAGCTGGTTCTACTTTTGGGTATTGGGTTCTCTGCCGCTGGTATTTCTCATCAGCATGATGATCCCGGCGCCGGTCGCAGAACAGGCCTGGACATGGTTCTGGCGAGGGATTTTGCTGAGTGCCTGGATTTTGAGCGGCATGGCGCTCTGGCAGTATTACCACGGCCTGGGGCAAGGCGGGGGATTGTTTGACTTGCGGCCTTACGGCCCGCTGCTGGATACCAATAGTTTTGCCGCGTGGCTCAACCTGATGTTTTTTCCGATCCTTGCCGCTTACTTCGTCCATGATGAAAAGCAAAATACGCGCTTTGGATCGCTTCAGTTAGGTTTTGTCGGGTTACTTTATCTCGCTACCCTGACGGTAATTCTGCTGGCGTTCTTTTCTACCAACAGCCGGGGAGGCCTGCTGTCCTGGGTCTGTACGATGCCTTTTGTTTTCTGGGGATTCGGCAGACGCCCCGGCGGTAAACGGCGTATTGCCGTGATAATGGCTTTGGCGCTGATCAGTTTTTTGTTGCTGGGTTATCCTCAACGATATGATCTTCTAGGACATCTGGCGCCAGGTTTTATCACGCATAATCTTTCTACGGTCGCCCGTGGCCTGATGTGGGTGGCTACCTGGCACATGTTCCTGAGCCACCCCTGGCTGGGAACCGGTATCGGTAGCTATTTCCTTAACTACCCGGCCTATCGCCTGCCCGGCGAACTGGCGTCGGCGGGCACCTATGATCATAACGACTTTCTGGAATACCTAGCCGAGGGAGGGCTCATCAATCTGGGCTTTCTCCTCGGTTTTGCCGGAACGTTGATGTATGCGCTTTACCGTCTGCTTTATCGGGCAGGAAAGACTTTGCAGATCAGCGATGAACGCCGTCTGCAGGCATTGGGTTTGGTAATGGGGGTTTTTGCCATGACCGGTCATGCCCTGGGGAATTTTATTTTCTACAATCTGCCCCTAAGTCTGTTGGCTGGCCTCTTTCTGGCACGGGCCTGGCGTATCTATGGTGTGCAGGGAGAGGCGGCTCCGCTCCTGCCGCGGATCGGCGGCATCATCGCTCAGGCCCTGCTGTTGCTGGCTGTGGTCGTGGTGTCGTGGAATCTGGTCGCGGATGGCGCGACTTTCGCCCTGTTAAGCGATAATGGCTGGCTTAACCGGATTATCCCCGACGCTAATCAGCGTGCCGTTTTTCTCCGGAAGGCGGCGGACTGGCTGACTATGGCGCGGCCACTGGCCACCCAACCCCATGTCTATCTCGCTAATACCTATCTGACCCTCGCCGACCGCGAGGCTCAGATGAATGTCACGCGCCGCAGTTTGCTGGTGAAGCATGCACTCAGCCAATACCGCCAGAGTCTGGTGGGGATTCCGCAGCAGTCGGGCGTGTGGAATTCCATCGGCACACTCTATCTGGAGCAGGGCGCTCTGCTTGGCCTCGATAAAACACAGAGGGATCGGCAGGCTTTGCTGGCCTGGCGTAAGGGGCTGGCGATCAATCCCGAAAGTGTCAGCCTGCGCAATAAAATCGCCCAACTGGCCTACGTGGATCAGGGTCAAGTCAAGGAAGGTGTGGCCTTTTTGGTTGCGGGTTTGCGGCGGCCGCTCTTTCCCTACCCGCGCAGTGATCTGCAGATGGAGATCGCCCTGACCCAATGGCGGGCGGGCGACAAACATGCAGCAGAGGTCACCTTATTGCGGTTGCTGCGAGAGAATCAGGCTTACACCCCAGCTGTTTCCTGGCTGCAATCCATCCATCGCCAGATTGCAAATGGGGCACCAGCGTCGCACTGAGTATGGATATCCCCGCCAGCATCTTTCGCGCTTATGACGTTCGCGGGGTTGTCGACCGCGATCTGACGTCTGCACGGGTGGAAGCACTGGGTCTGGCTTTTGGCAGTATGGCGCGGCAAAAGGGGCTGCAACGTCTCGCTGTTGCCCAGGACGGGCGGCTTTCCGGACCACGACTCCAGAAGGCCTTGTTGGACGGTCTTCTGGCGAGCGGCTGCACAGTACTGAATCTGGGGATGGTACCCACGCCCGTGCTATATTTTGCCATCGAATACCTACAGGCGGATGGCGGTATCATGGTCACTGGCAGTCATAATCCGCCGGATTACAATGGGCTTAAGATGGTTCTGGATGGACAGAGCTTGCATGGTGATGCCATCCAGGCCCTCTATCAGCGCTGTGTGGCCGATGATTTCGTCACGGGAGCAGGCGCGCATGACGCGGTGGTGGATGTGCTGGCTGCCTACCGTGCCCGTATTGTCAATGATGTCCACCTCGCGCGACCCTTGCGGATCGCCCTGGACTGCGGTAATGGTGTCGCCGGGGTCGTCGCCCCAAACTTGTTTCAGGTGCTCGGTTGCACCGTGCATGAGTTATTCAGCGACATCGACGGCGGCTTCTCCCACCATCATCCAGATCCCAGCGATCCCGAAAACCTGCAGGACCTGATGGCCCTGGTGGATGCGGAAGATCTGGATATTGGCCTTGCTTTTGATGGCGATGCCGACCGTTTGGGAGTGGTCGTGCCGGGCAGAGAGATCATCTGGCCAGATCGTTTGCTGATGTTTTTCGCCGAAGATATCCTAGCCCGATATCCTGGTGCGCCGATTCTCTTCGACATCAAGAGCACCCGCCAGCTTATCGAAGTGGTTAAGGCGGCGGGCGGCCAGCCGATCATGTGGAAGACCGGCCATTCGGTACTCAAGAGCAAAATGGCAGAGCTGGGGGCGCCCCTCGCTGGTGAGCTGAGCGGGCACCTCTTTTTCGGAGACCGCTGGTACGGTTTCGACGATGGTCTCTATGCCGGTGCGCGCCTGCTGGAGCTGCTCAGCCAGCGCAGCGCAGCGCCGGGAGCCGTGTTACGCACCTTGCCCAAGGCATACAGCACCCCAGAATTGCGGATACCGTTAACCGAGGGTGAGCATTTTGTCCTGATGGAGGATATCCGGCGTGCCGCACGCGGTCGCTTCACCGGGACGCCGGTCATCGAACTGGATGGTCTGCGCGTAGAGTTCACGGATGGCTGGGGACTGGTGCGCGCTTCCAACACGCAGCCGGTACTTACCCTGCGCTTTGAAGGCGATAGCGAGGCCGCATTGGCACGGATAGAGTCCGAGTTCCGTGATTTGCTGCGAGCGGCACGCGCTGACTTGTCCTTGCCTCTCTATAAGGATGACCGAAGAATAATGCGGAGGAACTGTGCATGCCACCAGAACGACTAAGCCTGCAACGCATTTTGCCACGCTGGCGGGCGATACTTCTCCTCGTCGCGATTCTTTTGGGGCTGGTGGTGGTGCTGGCGCGAGATGCGGAACTGCAGTGGTGGCGGACCCATGATTTGCGTGCCCAGGGGCGTATGCGTTATTTGCAGACGCGGCCTTTGCCCGCCGATCGGGGCGTGATTTATGGCAGCAACGGCGATGCACTGGCGGTAAATGTACCTGCGGTGACTATCTGGACGGACCCTCGCGTTTTTGACAAGTACCGTAAAGACTGGGGCAAGGTGGCGCAGGATCTGGACATTAGCCCGGAAGCACTGGCGGCGCGAGTGCAGTCGGGCGGGTCGGGCTTCGCCTACATCCTGCGTCAGGTGCAGCCACAACTGGGCACCGCAGTGGATGCCCTGCATGTGCCTGGTATCTATGTGCAAAAAACCAGCCGCACCTATTATCCTCTTGGTGCGGTAACCACACCGTTGCTGGGCCTTGTGCATCTGTATCATCAGGGCGCCGCCGGGCTGGAAATGGGTTACAACCAATGGTTATCGGGCAAGACGGGCAGTGAAAAGGTACTGGTGGATGGGCAAGGCGAAGTGCTTCATGTGCTGGGCGCGCGGCAGACGCCCGTGCCTGGCCACGACCTGTACCTGACCATCAACCCGCAGATCCAGTATTGGGCTTATATGACCCTGTTGGCGGCGCAAAAGCATTTTGGGGCTACAGAGGGCTCGGCCGTGGTGATGGATGTGCAGACCGGGCAGATTCTCGCCATGGCGAGCGTACCCTCCTGTAATCCCAATGCGCGCGACGGTTGCGGCAACCCTTCTGATTATGTGAATAACGCCGTCCATCAGGCCTTCGAGCCCGGTTCGGTGATGAAGCCGTTTATGGTGGCCGCCGCCCTCGAAACGGGCAGCATCCAGCCGGACCAGAACTTCAATGTCTCCCACTGCCTGCCCGTGGGCGGTTTCTGTATCCGCGACGATGTGGTACACCATAAACTGAACGTGGCGCATATCCTCAAGTACTCCAGCGACATTGGTGCGGCTAAAATTGCCTTGCGGACGCCCGCACAGGCTATTTATGACATGTACCGGGCGGCAGGTTACGGCACGGAGCCAAACTTGGGCTTTGCGGGTGGGACAGGCGGTGTACTCCCTCCGCCCCAGACCTGGGACAAGGCCCGCCATGCAACCATTGCGCTGGGCTACGGCGTGTCGGTGACGACTTTGCAATTGGCGGAAGGTTATGCCGCTATCGCCAATGGGGGCTATCACGTGGCGCCAACGCTCATTGCCGGACAACCGGTGCAGCGAGTGCGTATTATGCCTGCTGGTGTCGCCGCCCACCTGCGGCACTGGCTGGAAGGGGTGTGCGCGGCCAATGGCACGGGCATCCTTGCCGCGATTCCCGGTTATGCGGTGGCGGGCAAGACGGGCACCGCCAACATGGCCAACGGTAAGGACGGCTTTTTGAAGAACAAGACTAATGCCACTTTTGTCGGCTTTGCGCCGGGTTTTGCGCCGAAACTGGTCATGGCGGTAACCATGCGCGGGAGTACCCGCTACTGGAACTTCGGTGGCGTGGAGTCGGCGCCCGTGTTCCGCGTGACCATGCGCCACGCCCTTGAAGAACTGAACATTGCACCACGCTGGTGCGGAGGCAAGGCCTGTGCCTCCAAGGATGATCATATTACGGCCACTCAGGCAGAAATCTGGGCGGAAGGAGGCGGCAAGTGAGCAGACTGGACAAATGGGTTGCCGGGACCCTTACCGTGGGCATCGCGGCGATCCTGCTGGGGGTGCTGGCGACGGCGATATTTACCCGTATTCCTGTGGCGCACATTTATGTCAACGCGGTCGGGGCACGCGCCATTATCGTCGGAGGGCATCAGGCAGTGGCCGCTCCTGACTGGCCGGGGACCTATCTGGTGACCCCGCGCTTCGCTGATACGGCCTTCTGGCCCAGTGCGACTCTGGACTTCAAAAGCGGGGCCCCAGTGACTCTGCCGCGCAAGGATATTGTGCTTTGGGTGTACCGTGGCTAAGCCGCGCGACTGGTTGCAGTGGCCGCGCGAACTGATCAAAGGCACGGGTATGGTTCTGCTCGTGCTACTGGCAGTGCTGGTGCTGCTGGCTGTGGATGGTCTGCTGCTGATTCCGGGGCTGATTATCGCTTATGACCTGACCGCGATAGCCTGGCAATGGCAGGGTTTTATCCCTGACCCGCAGGTGCCGCCCGGACCCTGGATGAGCATGGCCGTGGGCCTGATCGCCACCCTGGTTCCGGCCATTATTGACGGTGTGGTGCTGCATTTTTTGCTGCACGACAAGGAGCGGGGCACACCGAAGTCTTCTTCCTAGGACTCTGCAGTCTGGGCCGCCGCCTTTTCTTCCAGCGCCTCCCAGCGCCCATAAGCTTTTGTTAAAGACGCACTGATGACATCGGCGCGGGCCTGCACCTCGCGCAGCCGCTCCGGGTTCTGATAGGTTTCGGGCAGGGCCAACGTGGCGGCGATTTCACCCTCTTCTTTCTCCAGCACTTCGATCTGCACGGGCAGGGTGGCGAGTTCCTGAGTTTCCTTGTAGCTCATGGCGGATTTTTTGCCTTTGCCGCCATCGCGTTTGCCAGAACCCTTGCCGCCGCCACTCTCTGCCGGCTTTGCTAAGCGCCGGGATTCCGTCTGCCAGCGCAGCCAGTCCTCGTAGCCGCCCGCATTCTGGCTGATCTGCCCGTCCTCCCCGAAGGCGATCACCTGGGTGACCACGTTATCGAGAAAGTCCCGGTCATGGGAGACCAGAAAGAGCGTGCCGGCGTAACTCTGTAAACGCTCTTCCAGAATCTCCAGTGTCTCCAGATCCAGATCGTTAGTGGGCTCGTCCAGCACCAGAATATTGGCGGGGCGGGCAAAGAGGCGGGCCAACAGCAAACGTGCGCGCTCGCCGCCGGAGAGTGCCTTGATCAGCCCCCGCGCGCGGCTTGGCGGGAAGAGGAAATCCTGCAGATAGCTCAGCACGTGACGGCGTTCGCCATTGATTTCGATAAAATCATTCCCGTCCGCGATGGCGTCCAACACCCGGCTCTCGGGGTCGAGGGTGGCGCGCATCTGGTCGAAGTAGGCGACCTCCTGTTTGGTGCCGCGGCGGATGGTACCCTCTTGTGGCTCCAGTTCACCGAGGATCAGGCGCAGCAGTGTCGTCTTGCCCGCCCCATTGGGGCCGATAATGCCAACCCGGTCGCCGCGTTCAATACGTGTGGAAAAATCGCGGATGACCGGACGCCCTTCATAGGCAAAAGAAACGTGATCCAGCTCGGCAATGAGTGCGCCGGAACGATCCGCCGTGCTGATTTGCAGGGTGGCCTGCCCCTGCTGCTGGCGACGGCTGGCGCGCTCCTCACGCAGCCCCTCCAGACGGCGCAGGCGGCCCTGGTTGCGCTTGGCACGGGCCTTGACCCCCTGGCGCAGCCAAGCCTCCTCTTCCGCCAGTTGCCCTTCCAGACGACTGTCGGCGGCCGCCTCAGCAGCGAGGACTTCGGCCTTGCGGCTTTGATAAGCAGCAAAAGTACCGGGAAAACTGCGCAGTATCCCGCGATCCAGTTCGATGATGCGGGTCGCCAGGCGGTCGAGAAAACGCCGGTCGTGGGTGACGAAGACCAGCGTGCCGCGATGGCGTAGCAGGGATTGCTCCAGTGCCAGGATCGCGGGCAGATCGAGATGGTTGGTGGGTTCGTCGAGAAAGAGCAGGTCCGGCTCGGCGACGAGGGTGGCGGCAATGGCCACCCGCTTGCGCTGGCCACCGGAAAGGGCGCTGACCATACCTCCAGTGGGCAGCCCCAGGCTATCGCGCAGGGACTCTGCCTTATAGTCGATCTGCCAGGCATCGTGATGGTCGGCGAGGGCATGGGCGTGGGCGTCGTCCGCATCGGCATTCTGCAAGTGCCGCCAGGCAGGATGCCCGGATTTGATGGCGGTGAGCAGGTCGTGCTCTCCGGCCAGCTCCGGCTCCTGCGCCAGGTAGGCGCGCCGCACACCGGGTGCCACCCACAGCGTCCCCGCATCTAAGGGACAGAGGCCCGCCAGCACTTGCAATAAGGTAGACTTGCCCTCGCCGTTGCGGCCGATAAGACCGACCCGCTCGCCTGCCTCCAGATTCAACTCGGCATGGTCCAGCAGCGCCCGGCCACCCCATTCCACTTGCCCTGCCTCCAGCCGCAGAATAGACATTCAGCCGACCCCATCCTTGTTATGCAAAATAAAGGCGTAGGGTACGGGGCGCGCTGCAGTGGCGCAAGCCGGAAGCATGTTCTCAGGTTCTGCGCGTCAACTCAGCAAACGCAGGGTGAGTGGGTAGCGATAGACCTCGCCATTACTGGCTTTGATGGCTGCTAAAACACAGAATATCAAATTCACTATGAAAATCAGTGGGAAAATCAACATGCCGATCAACAGGGTACTCAGGATGCTGGCCACCACATAGGCAATCAGCACGGTGATCTGGAAATTCAGTGCTTCTTTGCTCTGTTGCACCAGCCAGGCGGAGCCACTGTCTTTTTTGAGGAGATAGACGATGAGCGCCGGGATGAACCCGAACAATATGCCGCCCGCATGGGTGAGTGCGGCGATGTTGCGATCGTCCTTGCTGGCTACTTCGACGAGATTGCTGGTTTCCATGGTTACGCTCCCTGTAGGGTGATGGATTTCGTACTGGATCGACCGGGTGATGCTTCACTCTGACTGGCCTGTGCCCACTATCATACTGAATTTTTTGTCAAAGAATAGCCTTTTGAATCCTTTCTAAGTGGCAGAATGATTGCCACCGATGGACCGGACCTTTAGCATAGACCCATGCTAGACACCTTCACTGACGAACAACGCCAATTCCTGCAACTCCTGCGTCTACCCGTGCCCGGCGAACCGCCGCCGGAGATGGCGCCGGTGAAACCGGCGGTAAAAGCCGTAAGTGCAGCGCCGAATCGGTCTGTATCCGCGCAAACGATGCCCGTCTCTGCCTCGATGCGCCCTGCAGAAACGCCCGTAATGCAGCCGGAGTCACTCCCCAGTCCTGTAGAAGAAGGGGTCTCCGTACTGCGCAACGCGGTGCCAGCGACTGCTACCTTATCCACAGCGGTGGCTCCGACTCCGCTACGCAGCACATCTCTACTGTCCAAGGCCGAAACCCTTCAAGCCCCAGCGCTTGCTACTCAGGCAAGCACCTCTTCTGCGGACCCGCAACGGGTAACGCGCATCGCCACCCTGGACTGGCGTGACCTCAACAACATGGTCAGCACCTGTCAGGCCTGCCCCCTCGGCGAAACCCGCAAACATGCCGTATTCGGTGCCGGTAACCCGCGCGGGTCCTGGCTGTTTGTCGGTGAGGCGCCGGGTGCGGAAGAAGACCGCCGCGGCGAAGCCTTTGTGGGTCGCGCCGGTCAACTCCTCGACAACATGCTCCGCGCCATGGGCCTAAGCCGCGAGAAAGACGTCTATATTGCCAATATCCTCAAATGCCGCCCCCCCAACAACCGCGATCCGCTGGGTCCGGAGGTGCAGGCGTGCATGCCTTACCTGCAGCGCCAGATCGCCCTCTTGCAACCCCGCGTGATTGTTGCGCTGGGGCGCTTTGCTGCGCAGGGCTTGCTTCAGGTGGATACGCCGCTTAGCCAATTGCGGGGTACGACCCAGCACTACCAAGGCATTCCCCTGATTGTCACCTACCACCCCGCCTATCTGCTGCGTAACCCGATCGATAAGCGCAAAGTCTGGGAGGATCTGAAGCGGGCGTTGGGGGTGTTTGCGGAGTTGCAGAAATAACGGATCATTCTCTCTTTGTTAGGTCCGTCGAGGGTCTGGAATGGCCATATTTCTAACTATCTGGGGGAAGTCTTCTATGGGTTACCACAAATACAGCGCTTGGCGGTTGTTTCCGGTCATCTTGATTGCCGGCTTGTTGTTTCTGCTCACAGACTCCCGGGCGGTGGCGGGGAAAATTCGCGTGGCCTGCGTCAGAGACAGTATTACCTACGGTGCCGGAGTTCCACAACGGCATATCCAAGGATAGCCGGGGGAATTACAGCAATTGCTGGGAACCGACTATCAGGTTGCGAACTTCGGTCACAGCGGGGCTACCATGCTGAAGAATGGCGCTCTTCCTTATTGGAAAACACCGGAATATCAAGCCGCCACAAGCTTTGATCCCAATATTGTTATCATCATGTTGGGCACCAATGATGCCAACACCCAAAATTGGCCAAAATTTGGCTCCCAGTTCACCGCGAATGCGGAAGAGATGATTCGGCATTTCGCACAGCTCAAGGCACATCCCAAGATTTATATCTGTACGCCACCGCCGATCATTCACTCGAATTACGGTATCAGCGAGGCCATGTTGATCCGTGGCCCCATCCCGGATATTTATACGGCGGGCCACGCCATGAACGTTCCGGTCATTCCGGTTTATGCAGAGTTGCGACGATTTTTCAAGACCCACCGGGCTGATGTGTCTTACCAGGCGGATGGCGTACATCCGAACGCCGTCGGCCAGAAACAGATCGCGCAATTGATATTCCAGTTCCTGCAGCGCGTTCCGTAAGTACCGCTTCCTGCGGTGCGTGACGACGTGTCATTGTTGGAACAGTTTTAGGGATGTAAGCAGTAACTGAGCGGCGTATCTTGCGGGTTACCGGGAGATGTCATAGAGGTCCGGGCGCAGATGCGATTGCAGACGTTTTTGGTCGCGCAGGCTCCATTCCGCATCGAGGAGTGAGCACCTCGAAGAAGGTCAGCTCAGCATCGACAATAACCCGGTGGAACGGGCGCTGCGGGGTGTGGCCATTGGTCGCAAGAATTTTTTATTTGTTGGAAATGATGCCGGTGGCGAGCGTGCCGCGTCCTTTTACAGCATTATCGAAACGTGCAAGCTCAACGGCGCCGAGCCCTTCGCGTACCTCTGTGACGTGCTCGAAAAGCTCCCCACATGGCCCAACAAGCGGCTCCACGAACTCTTGCC
>NZ_JBYCKR010000196.1:0-3129 GCF_057473505.1 Acidithiobacillus sp. TH-A35
GCGCTCTATTATCTTGCGCGTTCCTATCAGCACCTGAATCTGCACCAACTGGCGCAGACCACCACCTCCGTACTCGCCTACAACTATCCGAAGAGCAAGTATCTTTCCGAGCTCGGCATCAGCGCGAAGCCCTGATGATCCACCTGGGGGCGATTGCCGCCCCCGCCCTGGTCAGACGGCCTCTTCGCCCTCTTCTCCGGTACGGATGCGGATCACCCGCTCCACCGAACTGACGAAAATCTTGCCATCACCGATCTTGCCGGTCCGCGCCGCCGCTTCAATGGCTTCGATGGCACGATCCGCCATGTCATCACTGACCACCACCTCCAGCTTGAGCTTGGGCAGGAAATCCACCACATATTCGGCGCCACGATAGAGCTCCGTGTGCCCCTTCTGGCGGCCAAAACCCTTGACCTCGGTCACCGTCATACCGGCCAGCCCCAGCTCCTGAAGGGCCTCGCGCACATCATCCAGTTTGAAAGGCTTGATGATCGCTTCAATTTTTTTCATGGTAAAGCTCCTCGTGCTGACAACACGGCTTCCCAGGGATGGTAGCCATTGGTAATAGGATAACGCCGATCCTTGCCAAATGCGCGGGCGCTGATGCGCACACCCGGCGCCGCCTGACGCCGTTTATATTCGGCACGATCAATAAGCCTTAGCACCCGCGTCACCGTTTCCGCCGAAAAACCAGCGGCAATGAGTTCCGCAGCACCGCGGTCCTCTTCCACATAGGCGGCGATGATGGCATCCAACATCTCATAGGGGGGCAGACTGTCCTGATCACGCTGATCCGGCGCCAGCTCCGCCGAGGGCGGCCGGGTCAGCACCCGCTCCGGGATCACCGGACTCAGGCTATTGCGATAACGGGCGAGGCGATAGACCAGGGTCTTCGGACAATCCTTGATCACCGCGAAACCTCCGGCCATGTCGCCATACAGGGTCGCGTAACCGACGGCAATCTCGCTCTTGTTGCCCGTAGTCAGCAGCAGATGGCCAAATTTGTTGGAATAGGCCATGAGCAACGCGGCGCGAATACGTGCCTGCAGATTCTCTTCCGTGGTATCGACTGCACGCCCGGCAAATAGTGGCGCCAATGTCTCCAGATAGCTATTGAACGGCCCCTCGATGGAAATGGTGTCGGTGCGCACCCCCAGGCTCCGGGCCTCGGCCTCGGCGTCCGCAATACTCATCTCCGCCGTATAGCGGGAGGGCATGATCAGGGCATGGACCCGTTCCGCACCGAGGGCGTCCACCGCTATCGCCAGGGTCAGCGCCGAGTCCACCCCGCCGGACAGACCCAGCACCACACCAGGGAAGCCATTTTTTTCCGCATAATCACGCACGCCCAGGCGCAGTACAGCGTAGACTTCGGCGGTCTCGTCGGGCAGCGGTCGCAGTGGCCCGGCAGCCTGCATTCTACAGATATCGGCGTGATCCTTGTCGATATCCAGCAGCGCCAGCACTTCTTCACACTGGGGTGCGCGCAGTGCCAACAGCCCGTGCTGGTCTACCGCAAAGGACTGGCCATCGAAGACCAGTTCATCCTGCCCGCCCACCAGGTTCACATAAACGATGGGCAGATGACACTGGGCGGCCAGGGCACCCACCTGATCTTCCCGGGCGCGCTGTTTGTTCAGGTGATAAGGCGACGCGTTCAGCACCAGCAGCAGTTCTGCGCCTTGGGCCTGAGCGGCTTGCGCCACTCCCGGCCCGCACCAGACATCCTCACAAATGACCACCCCGCACTGCAGTCCGGCACAGGTAAACACCAGCGACTGCGCCCCCGGCGTGAAGTAGCGCACCTCATCGAATACCGCATAGTTCGGCAGACAATGCTTGTGATAAACCGCCTCGACCCGCCCCCCGCGCAGCAGACTGGCGCTGTTGTAGAGGCGCTCCTGTTCACGCTGCGGGTGCCCTACCAGCATGGGCAGAGGCGCTTCTGTCGCGAGACGTTGCAAGGCGGCATCGCAGACCTGCAAAAAGTCGGCACGCAAGAGCAAGTCTTCCGGAGGATAACCACTGAGGGCCAACTCCGGCGTCACCAGCAGGTCGGCCCCTGCAGTCTGTGCCTCGACAGCGGCGGCCAGCAGACGATCGGCGTTGCCCGCCACATCGCCGACCCGGCAGTTGACCTGCGCCAGGGCGATGCGCATCAGCGCCCCAGTACCTCGGCCGCCCGAGTACCCAAATCGGCGGGGGAATGCACACAATGGACGCCCGCCGCTTCCAGTACCGCATATTTGGCCGCCGCCGTTCCTGCACCACCATCGATAATAGCCCCCGCGTGGCCCATGCGCTTGCCCTTGGGCGCCGTGGAGCCAGCAATGAAAGCCACCACCGGCTTACGGACATGCGCCTGGATAAAGGCCGCCGCATCTTCCTCCATGCGTCCGCCGATCTCGCCCACCATGACAATCACTTCGGTCTGCGGGTCCGCCTCAAAAAGCTGCAAGACCTCAATAAAATTCATGCCGATCAGCGGATCGCCGCCAATACCCACGCAGGTACTCTGCCCCAGGCCCAGACGGGTGGTCTGCTCCACCGCTTCATAGGTGAGGGTGCCGGAACGGGAGACAATGCCTACCCGTCCGGTCTGATGAATGGCACCGGGCATGATCCCGATCTTGGACTGTCCCGGCGTGATGATCCCCGGACAGTTCGGGCCGATGAGTCGCGCCGGGGCGTCCGCCAGATAATGCTTCACCATCAGCATGTCATGCACCGGAATGCCTTCGGTGATGCAGACAATGAGTTGAATACCAGCGGCAGCCGCCTCGATGATGGCGTCAGCGGCAAAAGGTGAGGGTACATAGATCACACTGGCCTCGGCCCCGGTGTTCTGCACAGCATCAGCCACCGTATCAAACACCGGCAGATCGAGATGGCGGCTGCCGCCCTTGCCGGGGGTCACGCCACCCACCATACGCGTGCCATAAGCCACGGCCTGTTGCGAGTGAAAAGTCCCCTGCTTGCCGGTAAAGCCCTGGCAAATCACACGGGTGTCGCGGGACAGCAATATGCTCATAGACGCACCAGAATCACGATAAGAAGAACACTGATTACCGCCTCTCCCAGGAGCAGGAGAAGCACATAGGGATTGCGCCGGGGTGCCGGACTGATTCT
>NZ_JBYCKR010000197.1:0-3807 GCF_057473505.1 Acidithiobacillus sp. TH-A35
GGGCCCTGTGCCGGTGAAGGTCCCCAAGGTTCGGGATCGCTCGGGTTCGGGGATTAAATTGGGGTCTCCTCAGAATTCGGAACTTAAAGCACGCTAAGCTCCTGCGAAGGGCCGCAACCACTTATATTTGCTGGCTCTGGCACGTGGACCCCCTGACAAATGTCGTTATGGGGATCTCGATTTCAACATCGCAGCCTTTCGCTGTGACAACCACGACCGAAAACGGTGTACGAATAATGGTGCGTGTCCAGAATGCTGTTTCCATTACTTTCGTACACGGTTCTATCTCCCATCCGAAATGGACCCGTTTCGGACGGAAACTTGCGAGAGGAAGACCCCCATGCCCCGCCGTTCTATCTTGTCTGCCGCCGAGCGCAACAGCCTGCTCGAAACACCCACCACCCAGGATAATCTCATCCGGCGCTATGCCTTCGATGAGCGGGACCTCTCCATCATCCGTCAACATCGTAGGCCAGAGAATCGCCTAGGGTTTGCGGTCCATCTTTGCTACATGCGATTCCCGGGTGTCATCTTGGGAGCAGAAGAAATGCCATCCACACCGTTGCTGCGGCTGGTGGCCGATCAGATCGACGTACCCATGGAGGCATGGGAAAGCTATGCTCAGCGCGCGGAAACGCGCCGCGAACACCTGCTGGAGTTACAAACTGCCTTCGGGTTTACGACGTTCACCACGACACACCACTACCGCAGCGCTATTGAGAGCCTAGATGGTCTGGCCTGGCAGACGGACAAGGGTATCGTGCTCGCATCGGCACTGGTGGAGGGGTTCCGCCAACAAAAAGTGCTGTTGCCGGCACCAGAAGTCATCGATCGCATCTGTGCTGAGTCGATCACCAGGGCCAACCGGCGGATCTATGCGGCGCTGACGGATGTGCTGTTGGCCGACCACCGTCAGCGACTGGATGCGCTCCTCAAGCGCAAGGATGGCAACCAGAAGACGGTGCTGGCCTGGCTGCGGGAGGCACCGGCCAAATCGAACTCGCGGCACATGCGCCGGCACATTGAGCGTTTGCAGGCCCTACAGGCGATAGATTTGCCAACCGGCATGGATCTTCTGGTTCACCAGAACCGCCTACTCAAGCTGGCTCGTGAGGGCGGCCAAATGACGCCAGCGGATCTCGCCAGGTTCGAGACCCAGCGCCGCTATGCGACACTGGCGGCACTAGTCATCGAAGCCACCGCCACGGTAACTGACGAGATCATCGACCTGCACGACCGCATCCTGGGGAAGTTATTCAACGCCGCCAAACAAAAACATCAGGAGCAATTCCAGCGTTCGGGGAAGGCCATCAACGACAAGGTCCGCCTGTACGGGCGGATCGGAGATGCCTTGCTGGAAGCCCGCAAGAGCGGTGCGGATCCCTTTGCCGCCATTGAATCGGTCCTCCCCTGGGAGGCATTCACCGCCAGCGTCACCGAAGCCAAAGATCTCGCCCGTCCCGCCGACTTCGATTTCCTCCACCACATCGGCGACAGCTATACCACCGTCCGTCTTTATGCGGCACCGTTTCTGGCAGTCCTCAAGTTGCGTGCGGCACCTGCGGCCCAGGACCTGCTCGATGCCGTCGATGTGATCCGCGGCCTGTATGACAGCAATGCCCGCAAGATGCCTGCGGGTGCCCCGACCCGATTCATCAAGCCGCGCTGGAAAAAGCTGGTGGTCACCGGAGACGGCATCGACCGGCGCTACTACGAGCTGTGCGCCCTGTCAGAGCTCAAGAATGCCCTGCGCTCCGGCGATATCTGGGTGCAGGGCTCGCGCCAGTTCAAGGACTTCGACACGTACCTGATCCCCGCCGGGCGGTTCGACGAGCTTACCCAGGCTGGCGCCCTGCCGCTGGCGGTGAACACCGACTGTGAGACTTATTTGCAGGAGCGCATAGCGCTGCTGGAACAGCAGCTCGCCAGTGCCAGTCAGCTGGCAGCCGCCGATGACCTGCCGGATGCCCTCATCACGGACTCCGGCCTGAAAATCACCCCGCTGGATGCGGTCGCTCCGGACACGGCGCAAGTGCTGATCGACCAGACGGCGGCGCTGCTGCCGCACATCAAAATCACCGATCTACTGATGGAAGTGGACGCCTGGACCGGATTCACCCGCCACTTCACGCACCTCAAGAGTGGCGATGAGGCCCGGGACAAGACCCTGCTGTTGACGGCGATACTTGCCGACGGCATCAATCTGGGATTGAGCAAAATGGCAGAATCGAGCCCCGGTATGACCTATGCCAAGCTGTCCTGGCTGCAGGCCTGGCACATCCGCGACGAGACCTACTCGGTGGCTCTGGCCGAACTGGTCAACACGCAGCTGCGCAATCCCTTTGCCGCGCATTGGGGGGACGGCAGCACCTCGTCATCGGATGGTCAGCGCTTCCGCGCCGGCGGCAAGGCCGAGAGCACCGGGCACGTCAATCCGAAGTATGGGGCGGAGCCCGGGCGGCTGGTCTACACCCACATCTCCGACCAATACGCACCGTTCAGCAGCAAGCTGGTCAATGTCGGGGTGCGCGATTCGACCTATGTGCTCGATGGGCTGCTGTACCACGAGTCGGATCTGCGGATCGAAGAGCACTACACGGACACCGCCGGCTTCACGGATCATGTCTTCGCCCTGACGCATCTGTTGGGGTTCCGTTTCGCACCGCGGATCCGGGATCTGGGGGAGACCAAGCTGTTTCTCCCCAAGGATGGCCCCGGATATGAAGCCCTCAAGCCGATGATCGGTGGCACCCTGAACCTCCAGCTCATCCGCACCCATTGGGCAGATATCCTGCGCCTGGCGGCCTCCATCAAGCAGGGGACGGTGACTGCCTCTCTCATGCTCAGGAAGCTCGGCAGCTATCCGCGTCAAAACGGTCTGGCGGTGGCCCTGCGCGAGTTGGGACGCATCGAGCGCACGCTGTTCATCCTCGATTGGCTGCAAAGCGTGGAACTACGCCGGCGGGTGCAGGCCGGACTGAACAAGGGCGAGGCCCGCAATGCGCTGGCCCGGGCGGTGTTCTTCAATCGGCTGGGGGAGATCCGGGATCGGGGCTTTGAACAGCAGCGCTACCGAGCCAGTGGCCTGAATCTGGTGACGGCGGCCGTCGTACTGTGGAATACCGTGTATCTGGAGCGGGCGGTCAGCGCCCTGCAGGAGCATGGGCAGACGGTCGACGAAACGCTGCTGCAGTACCTGTCTCCCCTGGGCTGGGAACACATCAATCTGACGGGTGATTACCTGTGGCGGCGTAGTGCCAAGCTCAAACAAGGCAGATATCAGCCGCTGCGGCCCTTCGCAGGAGCTTAACGTACTTTAAATTCCGTTTCCTGAAGGGACCCCACTTTGGCCTTTTCGTGGGTTCAGAAAGGGGTCCCCTCAGGATTCGGAATTTAGAGTACGTTAAGACCCTGCGAGGCCACGGAATAACCTGTATTTACTGGCTTTGGCATATTCTATCACCAGCAGAAAAGGAGCGCCCACTTGCCGCCTTCGGCGCCGGGCGCAAACATCCCCGGCGGGGAGCCTGCCGCTCTCCCTGTCCTCGCCTTCGGCTCGCCGGATCGACCCCCTCTGGGGACGTTGTCCCCCGATGCCTACGGCATCGGCTCCCCCTTTATTTTTATTCAACGACGAAAAGACGTCGAGAAATGGCCCAGAATCGGTTTTTGATGGCCTAAGGCATTTTCCCTGGCCAAGGCCCTTTGCGTGCGCTGCAGGACAAATTTGCGGCCTTTACGGTGGCCTTTGCGTGAGGAAGTCACGGTGCATTGTTTGACGGAGCGATGGGGCTGCCCTATAATTTG
>NZ_JBYCKR010000198.1:0-8111 GCF_057473505.1 Acidithiobacillus sp. TH-A35
GTGTGGGCATGGGCGATGTACGACTTCGCCAATTCCGGCTATACGACGGTGGTCATCACCGCCGTGTTCAGCGCGTATTTTGTCTCCGTCGTCGCCGGCAACGCGACCTGGGCAACCTTTGCCTGGACGCTGGCCTTGTCGGCTTCCTATGCGCTGGTGATGTTCACTGCACCGCTGGTCGGCGCCTATGCTGACGCCCACGCCTGTAAGAAAAAACTGCTGTGGCTCACTACGCTGGGCTGCGTCGGCTTCACCGCGCTGCTGGTTTTTGCGGCGCCCGGCGCACTGGGGCTGGCGATTATCGCGCTGGTGCTGTCCAACTTTTTTTTCGGCACCGGCGAAAACCTGATCGCCGCGTTTCTACCTGAACTGGCACGTCCGCGTGCGCTCGGCCGGGTGTCGGGCTGGGGCTGGGCGCTGGGATATGTGGGCGGGCTGATGTCGCTGGGTGCGAGCTTGGCTTACATCAACTGGGCGCAGGCACAGGGGCAGGGCACGGTGGACTTTGTGCCGGTTTCCATGCTGATTACCGCTACGCTTTTCCTGCTCGTGAGTTTGCCCACGCTGTTGTTGCTGCGCGAGCGCGCGGTGCCGCAAACCGAGCGCACAGCGCGCAGCGCCTGGGCTCAGGTGCTACGCACGCTCAGTCATCTCGAACGCCTGCCCGACCTGAAACGCTTTCTGATCTGCACCGTGCTGTATCAGGCCGGCATCCAGGCGGTGATTACCCTGGCCGCGATTTACGCCAGCCAGGTGTTCCATTTCAATACCCGGCAGACCATTCTGCTTGTGCTGGTGGTCAACATCACGGCAGCCATCGGGGCATTCTTTTTTGGCCATGTGCAGGACCGCATTGGCCATGTGCGGGCGATTGCTTTTACTCTGATCGCCTGGATAGGCGTGGTGGTGCTGGCCTGGGCCGCGCCGGACGAGCGCATGTTCTGGGTGGCCGCCAATCTGGCCGGGTTGTGCATGGGTGCCTCGCAGTCGGCGGGGCGGGCCATGGTGGGGCTGCTGGCGCCACCAGCGCAGCGTGCCGAGTTTTTTGGGCTGTGGGGGCTGGCGGTCAAGCTCGCGTCGATCATTGGCCCGCTGACCTACGGCGTCAGCAGTTGGCTCACCCAGGGCAATCATCGCCAGGCGCTGCTCATTACTGGCAGTTATTTCATCGCCGGCCTGTGGGCGCTGCGCGGGGTACAGGCCACGCGCGGCTATCGCGCTGCACGGCGATTTGCCCGCGCCACAAACTGAGTTATGGCGGCCTTCAGCAAGAAAGCTGAGGGTGGCCGATCAAACCATCCGGAAGCTCCAAAGACCGGGTGCGGGCATTGACCCGTCGTACAAGGTGCAAACACATGGGCGTCATCGTCGCCAAGCTGGGAGGTATAGCCGCAAAAATACGCTACAATATTGAGACATCAGGGACGCCGATCAGGGGGAGTGGGGGATGCGCGATCTGGAAGACATTATGTGGATGCAGGCCATAGACATGTTGGAACGTGCGGAACGCCTGCAGCGGCGTTTCTTTCAGCCGGCCCCGTCGGGTCGCCAGCCAGCCTGGCAGCCGCCCATGGATGTCTTTGAGAGCAGTGGTGGGCTGCAGATTGTCGTGGCCTTGCCCGGCGTTAGCCCGGAGGAAGTACAGGTAATCTTCAGCGGCAATGTCCTGATAGTGAGTGGTCAGCGTCGGCTTTCCGCAGAGCTGCAAACGGGGCATATCCATCGTCTGGAGATCCCCTACGGCGTTTTCGACCGGCGCCTGCAGATTCCTGATGGCTTGACCTTACAGGGCTGGGAAATGCGAAACGGCTGCCTCCATTTGTCCTTTCGCCAGCAGAGGGGTATGAAATGAGCAATCCGCACACGGGGGCGAGCGAAAGCAGCAAGCTGGTATTACCTGAAAATGTCCTGCCGATATTGCCCATGCGCAATATTGTCCTTTTCCCAGGGGTCGTTCTGCCCCTCGGAATTGGTCGCGCACAGTCGGTAGCGGCGGCCCAGGAGGCCATCCGCCAGGAATGTCCCATTGCCGTGCTGCTGCAAAAGGACCCCGGC
This sequence comes from Acidithiobacillus sp. TH-A35, assembly GCF_057473505.1. Classification (NCBI taxonomy): domain Bacteria; kingdom Pseudomonadati; phylum Pseudomonadota; class Acidithiobacillia; order Acidithiobacillales; family Acidithiobacillaceae; genus Acidithiobacillus; species Acidithiobacillus sp. TH-A35. The sequence continues at coordinate 2,056 of NZ_JBYCKR010000198.1, forward strand.
AACGATGCACCCGGCCCTGATGACTTGTATCCGGTGGGTACGGTAGCCAGCATATTGCGTTATGTGACCACCGGGGATGGCGGCCACCACCTCATTGCTCAAGGAGAAGGCCGTTTCCGGGTGCGCGAATTTTTGCCGGGTTATCCCTTTCTGGCGGCCCGCATCGAGCGCCTGGAGGAGATTACAGCTACCGGTTCGGAGCTGGATGCCCGCGTCCTGCACTTGCGCCAGCAGGCCACCGAAGCCCTCGCTCTTCTGCCGCAGGTGCCTCAGGAGTTGGCCCAGGCCATCGCCCACGTGGAGCAGCCCGGGGCACTGGCGGATCTGATTGCCAACTTTCTCGATCTCAAGGCCGAGGAGCGCCAGCAGATTCTGGAAAATCTTGACGTGCGCAGCCGTCTGGAACAGATCTCGCAGTTTTTGAGCTATCGCATTGAGGTCCTGAAGCTTACCCACAAGATTGGCGAGCAGACCAAGGAGGTCATGGATCGCCGCCAGCGTGAGTATTTCCTGCGCGAGCAACTCAAGGCCATTCAGCAAGAGTTGGGGGAAGGAGAGGAGGGCAACGGTGAGATGGAGGCTCTGGGGCACGCCCTTGACGAGGCGCACTTGCCCGCCGAGGCGGAGGCGGTGACCCGTAAGGAGTTGCGTCGCCTGCAACGGATGCCCGAAGGGGCCGGCGAGTATGGCATGGTGCGTAGTTATATCGATGCCATCCTGGCCCTCCCCTGGAGCAAGGAAACAGCGGAGCGCATCGATATCGGTGAAGCGCGAGGCATTCTCGACGAGGATCACTACGACCTCGACAAAATCAAGCGGCGCATCCTCGAGCATCTGGCGGTGCATCGCCTGAATTCCAGCGGCAAGAGCCCCATTCTCTGCTTTGTGGGGCCGCCGGGGGTGGGCAAGACCTCTCTGGGCCAGAGCATCGCCCGCGCCATGGGGCGCAAGTTTGTGCGCGTGAGCCTGGGCGGCGTCCATGACGAGGCGGAGATCCGCGGCCATCGGCGCACCTATATCGGCGCCCTGCCAGGCAATATCCTCCAGGCTCTGGGCAAGGTGGAGGTGCGCAACCCGGTGATGCTCCTGGATGAAATCGACAAGCTCGGCGCCGGTGGTTTCCACGGCGATCCTGCCGCCGCCCTGCTGGAAGTGCTGGATCCAGAGCAGAACCGCACCTTTCGCGACACCTATCTGGCCATGCCCTTTGACCTCAGCCACGTCTTTTTCATCGCCACGGCCAATATCCTGGATACCATCCCCGGTCCCCTGCGGGACCGCATGGAAATCATCGCGCTCTCGGGTTATACGGAGGAGGACAAGATGCACATCGCTTCCCGCTACCTCCTGCCCCGGCAGCGGGAAGCGGCGGGCCTGACGGCGGAGCAACTGGTGCTGGAAGAAGACACCTTGCTGGCCCTCATCCGCGGCTATACCCGCGAGGCCGGCTGCCGCAACCTGGAGCGGGAACTGGGGGCCATTTGCCGCTGGGTGGCGGTGCGCGTCGCCGAGGGCAGCAGCAGCGGGATGCAGGTTCATCCCGATGACCTGGCCACCATTCTTGGTCCCCAGCACTTTGAAAACGAAGTCGCCTCGCGGGTGGCCCTGCCCGGCGTGGCCACCGGTCTGGCCTGGACGCCGGTGGGCGGGGATATCCTCTTTATCGAGGCCAGCAAGAGCCCCGGTAACGGCCGCCTCATCCTGACCGGCCAGCTCGGCGATGTCATGAAGGAGAGCGCCCAGGCGGCCATGAGCCTGGTCAAGGCGCGGGCGGCGGACTGGCAGATTGCCCAGGAAAGCATCGACAAGAGCGATATCCATATCCACATCCCCGCCGGTGCCATCCCCAAGGACGGCCCCAGTGCCGGCGTGACCCTTACCGTCGCGCTGATTTCCCTGCTCACCGGCCGCAAGGTGCGGCCGGATGTGGCCATGACCGGCGAGATCAGTCTGCGTGGCCTGGTTCTGCCCGTAGGCGGGATCAAGGAAAAGGTTCTGGCGGCGCTGCGTGCCGGGATTCACACGGTGCTATTGCCGGCACGCAACCGCCGGGATTACGAAGACATCCCCGAGAACGCACGGCAACAACTTACCTTCATCTGGATAGAACGGGTGGAAGATGCAGTGGCGCAGGCGCTGGAAATGGGCCTGGAAAAATAGGTGGTATCCGGGTCGTGTTACAGGTCCTGCCATCCGGATGCGGATGGTCCGGAAAGTCAGTCGGGCACAAATAAAGCGCTTGGCGGTTAAGCCAGGCGCTTGTTTTTATGGTGCCGGCAAGAGGAGTCGAACCTCCGACCTACCGATTACGAATCGAATTTAACCCCCTTTTACATCAGCAAGATACACGTCAAAACATAATTAAAACAGCTTGTTGTAAGTATCACCATTCCATTATATTCCCGCAAATTCCCGTCCTCAGTGTGGTGCAATTGCGGTGCAAACGACCCGCTGATTATAGGCCTTCTGATTCTACGTCAGGGGTCCAACCGCCATATCTGAGGCCCGGCGGAACGGACTGCCGTCGCAGCTTGTTTTAGTAAATGGAAGCATATATGCTGTCATTCATGGTTCGACTCGTCATTGACACGAATGTTTTTGTTGCCGCCATGCGGTCGGAAGGGGGCGCCTCTCGTGCTGTCTTGAAACACGCATTGACTGGGCGTTACACCCCTTTGTTCGGAAATGCGCTGTGGCTGGAATACGAGGCTATGCTGGGTAGGCCAATATGGACCGGGGAGACCACAGGCGACGAGCGTAAAACCGTCATGGCCGCACTGGCGAAGCAGGGGAAGTGGATCTCTATCTACTACGGGTGGCGTCCGAATCTCCCCGATGAAGGGGACAATCACTTGGTCGAATTGGCCGTGGCGGGAAACGCTGAAGCCATTATCACGCACAACATCTCGGATTTGAAGGGCGGGGAGCTTGCCTGGCCGGAGTTGCGCATCCTGAAACCATCGGAATGCCTGGAGGTGTTCAAATGAGTACATTGACGATTCGACTCCCAGACGACAAGGCGGACAAAATCCGGGATATGGCCCGCATGAAGGGGATCAGTGTAAACAAGCTCTTTGACGAGTGGACGGCGCAAATGCTCACTGAAATGGATGTCGAGCGCAGGTTCCGCGTGATGGCTGCTCAGGGAGACCCGCAAGCAGCGTTACGCATTCTGGAAAAAATTGACCAAACGCATTAACACCACGCTGTAACCTGTTACGCAGTAACGAGGCGGAACCTACAAAATTAAGCTACATCCTGACACGAGTACCTTTATCTGGCGTTCCCTTTTATCAGATAGATATAAAATAGAGATATAGCTTTTCCGATGCCGGACCTCGCGGGATTCCACAGCGCCGGACCCGGTTATCCGCTGGCCCTGTCGTGGTCAGGGTGGTCAGGGTGTGGTCAGGGTCAATTTTTCTGCCATGACCGTTGTAACCAACTAACAAATAACGATTTTTTTACCACGGTCAGGGTGGTCAGGGCCAAAGTGCAGAAAAACTCTGTATAGGAATTTTTGTGTATCCTGCACCCCAGCATTTTTTTCTAAGTCTGTTTTTTTTCTACGCGTAGTTTAGAGATCTGCCCTGACCACCCTGACCATCTGGTTTTTTTACGGTTTTTAACGTTTTTTTTTCAACGTGTTACCGTGGTCATGGCAAAAAACTTTGGCCCTGACCACACCCTGACCACCCTGACCACCCCTGTGACCCGTCAGGGTTCATGCCAAAAAAAAAGCCCACCGCATGGGTGAGCCAATACCGAGGTTCACTACATAAAAACTAAAATGGAACGTCCGAATAGTCGTCGTCCCCATCATCCAGAACGGCGAAGCCTGCGGTCATAACGTTCACAAAAGCCCGCCTTTCCGGCGTGGACGCGCGCAACGGGGTTACGGGAAGGGGAACGACATTATTGGCACCGCCATCATCCCGGTCATTGCCTTCCAGGTCCAAATTCACTTTGAGCACCCGAACGTTGTTCGTGGTCCCTGTGATCGGGTCGTTGAAGGTCACACGGGGCCTGCTTTCCCGCAGTTCGCCATAGTCGCGCTCGACGATGGACCGCACCCGCGCCCAGAACCGGGGTGCGCCCAGAGGCATCATCCCAGAATCCTTGCACCAGACCGAGTAGTTCCGGTACGCGGAATCCTTGCTCGTTCTGGGCGCATCACAAACCTGCACATCCTTCGCCACCCACCAGCCCAGCACGTTGTCGGTTTCCAACTGCATTTCCCGTTTGGCTGCCAGCACCGATTCGGGAATATCCTTAAACCCGCCCGCCTTGAGCAGCATCACCAGGCCGTCGACCGCCCAGCGCAACACCCCTGGCAGTTCATTCTCGACGATCCGGTCGGCCAGCATGTCATCCCGGCGGTTGCCCTCGAACTTTTCTGTGAACTCTATGATCTGCAGCCGCCGCCAGATGCCGTCGGTCTGGTCTGACAGGGCGGGCTTGTCGTTGCCACGCAGCAGCCACTTGGCCCGCAGGCGCGTGGTGACGGGAACCTGATACTTCCTGTTAATATTCAGGTCGTCGCCGGAAATGGCCGACTTCAGGCGCTGCTCGTCAATCCGCTTCGGGGTCTCGTCCACGGTAATGAGTGAGGCATCAATGAGGTTTTCAGCCCCGAAGCCACCCAGGTCTTCAATGTCGGCGGCAGCCACCTTGCGGTGCAGGGCACTGACCGCCTGCGCCAGAAAACCCTTGCCGTTGGCCCCATTGCCGAACCACCACTGGGCCACCTGGAAGCGCGTATCACTGATGAGCGTGTACCCCACATACTGCTGCACCAGACGCCGCACCGCCGGATCGGGCAAGGTGTCGCTGATGAACTTGTCGAACTCTGGGGAAGGCTTGCCCTTATCCACCCATCTAGCGTTGACGCAGTAGCGCAGACCGTCATCCTTGCTGGGTTCCCGTGGCGTTACCGTACCATCCGGTGCAATATCCAGCGTCACGTCCGCACAGGGGATAATGGCCCCGCCCATTTCTGCCCCCTGATTGGTTTTTGGTATTTCGTATAATCCAGCCGCCGACACAGCGGTTTGGGGCGCACTATGGATTTTGCGCGAATCCCCACTGGCTGCAAAAAAACCAGCAATCAGCTTATATACCCCTTTCTTAAGTCGGGCTTGCGGAAGAAGTGACCAATGACTGCCGGTCCACTCGTACAGTAGGTCGTCAGCCACGCCAACCAGCGCACTGTTCAGTGCATCGCAAAAAGCAAAATCCGCACTGGGGGCGCCCTTCTGCCCCAGCGCATCGGGGTCCAGCTTCAACCCGCAAAAAATGGGGTCAGCTAGCAGCGTCGCAGCAGATCGCGCCGGTTTCAAGGCATCTTCTAGGCGTTTATTGAAGACCGCATTGAGGTCACTATCCAGCGGCAAAAAACGGGCGGTGGTGATGACATTCACACCCTCTATTTTCCGCACCGCTTCCGCCAGCCTATAGGCGCCCTCTGTTGTCGTAGTGCTATCACTTACCCATTTCCCCGCCATCGGTACTTTCACGGTTTCGCCATCATCCCCCTTTGACCAGTGACGAGGTGTCCCATCTTCCGGGTACAATGCCGCAACGATCCTCAGCGACGGGTGTTTTTGCAGAACCCCGGAAACTATCGCACTGAATGCGTCACTGGGTTCGTCAGCCCCTTTTGACCACCCCAAAGGGTCGGGGATGCCGATGCAAGGGTACCCCGCTTCGTTCCAGCGCCGCGACACATCCTCATCGGGCACAATGAACAGGGCATCTGCACCTTCGGGAACTACCAGAGCATCGGCAAACAGCACGCTACCCCGCTGAAACCCATACTGTCCTGCAATATGGAACAGCGTGCCAATGCTTACCCCCCCGTCAGGGTCAAAGGAAGCCCATTTCTTTTCCATTTCCGGGCGTCCAGGATATTTTTCACCCTGTTCAGACCAGTCATGCCATAGGGCAAAGCCGTCATCACCAAAGGACCGAAGCGCCATGCCGATTTTCAGCCAGTCTTCATATCCCACATCCGCAGGGATGCAAGACAAAGCCGCTTCAACTTCCGTGAGATTGGC
>NZ_JBYCKR010000199.1:0-5733 GCF_057473505.1 Acidithiobacillus sp. TH-A35
CGTCTGGCCCGGGCGGGGCGCGCCATGAAACGCGCAGACCGGCTGCTGTTCCGTGGCATGCTGCTCTATAGCAGCCTCGTGTTGGTTATGCTTCTGGCGCTGGTTTACATCGCTCAACTGGTTGCCAAATCCTCCGGACCCGGGCATGGAGCCTGGTCTATGGTGCAGCTGCTTTCCTACGCAGCCCTGCAATTGCCCGACGTAGCTTATGATGTGATTCCACTGGCGTTACTGCTCGGTGCACTGGTCTGGGTGAGTATCCTGAGTGGACATTCTGAGGTGATCGCTTTGCGCATGTCGGGGTGGTCGGTCTGGCGTCTGGAGCAGCCGCTCTTGCTGGTCGGCGTGTTGGGTGCTGGCCTTATGTTTGCTCTGGGAGAATGGGTGATACCGGTCACCGCACCAGCCGCCGAGGCCATGTGGGCTAATACCGGTGAGCCGGGAGCCCGCTTCCATAATATGGGGTCGCAAGGACTATGGTTGCGCTACGGTGCACAGATTATCCAGATTGGCGCGGTGGGAGATGGCGGGAAGATTTTGCAGGATCTGCATATCGCACGGATACGCCAGGGTATGGTGGGAGTGGACGCCATAACAACGGCCAGCGAGGCGGTATTTAAAGAGGGGCACTGGAGCTTGCACAATGTCCAGCTTTTCGAAATTACGCCCGATCAGATACGGGTGACACATGTTGCGGAGATGCCGTGGTCAGTGGCGCTGCACCCGACCACTTTGCGTAGCTTTGCTCATCCGACACGAACCATGACGCTGCCTGCCCTGTGGCAAAGTTATCAGGCTTTGCAGAGCGGCGCGCTGAATATGAACCGCGTTGCCCTCGCCTTCTGGCGCAGGGTGAGTTATCCATGGGTGGGCCTGGTGATGATTTTGTTGGCGGTACCTTTTGTGACGCGCAATCCGCGAGGCGGTGGTCTGGCCGCGCGGGTTATGGCGGGGCTGGTGCTGGGGCTGGGATTTCATTTCCTCACGGAGATGTCGGGATACATCAGTGTCTCAGGTGGGATACCCCCTTTAGCCGCTACTTTCTTACCTATTATGCTCTTTGTGGCTATTGCCGGCCTTTTGCATCGTTTTAACTGAATGCGGTGCTACGCTGGCGGATCAGTTCCTGGTCAAACGCGTTGTCGAGCTCCTGGGAGAGTTTGAGCACTTTGCGGAAGATGGTGGGGTCAGCGTCATCGGCCTGGCTGCGCAGGCGCAGGCGGGCAAGGCCGTCAAAGCTGTGCGCTCGATCCACGGGGTCATTAGCGGCGTTACACTGGTTGCCCTGATAGAGGGCGGTCAACACCTCGGTGGTTAGCGCATCGCTGAGATTGCCTTGCTGTGCGGCCCTCAGCGCCGCATCCGGGGCCATATCCTGCAGGAAAGGATATCCCAAATGCTGGTTGAGAAATTCTACAAGTTCTTGGTAGGTCATGGTGGGCTCCAGAATGAGAGAGAACGGGTCATGCCGTCGTTGAGGGAAGCATCACACGCTTCGGCGACATAGTGCAAATCTAATATTGCAAATCGAGGAGTATGGTCACGCCGTCGGGCAGGCGCAAATCGGCCGTCAGGGCCATACGCAGCATCTGGCCTTTTATGGAGGACCAGCGGTGGTAGAGTGTCGGCCCGGTGGTATTTTCAGTCATGCGTCAGTTTATCCGGCCCAGTGCAGGATGTGATTCCACTGGCCGGCGGTAATGGGCAGGATGGACAGGCGATTCCCTTTTCTAATCAATTGGCTACCAGAAAACTCTGGCATGGCGCGCAGGCTATCCAAAGCAATGTTGTGTGCAAAAGTCTGGCGATAAGCCACATCGACTAGATCCCAGCGGGGTTGGTCAAGGCGCGATGCCGGGTCGTAATATTTGCTCTGCGGGTCGAACTGAGTGGGGTCTGGATGCGCGGTGCTGGTTACTTCGGCGGTCCCGACGATGCCGGGGACGGGCACGCGCGAGTGATAAATGAAGACGCCATCACCTATTTGCATGCTGCGCAGGAAGTTGCGGGCCTGATAATTACGGATGCCGTCCCAGGGTTCTTGTCCGCGCTGCTGCAGGTCCTGCAAGGAGAAGGCGTCCGGCTCGGTCTTCATTAACCAGTAAGCCATGCGGTCAATCCAGCGAAACGGGATGGTCGAGATGCAGGCTCAGCAGCCGACCGATGGCATGTTCCAGAGATTCCCCACTTTGGTTATCCCGCCATGCGCCGTCTTGCGGCGAGAATCGTGCCGGACCGTCACTGCAGGCCAGCCAAATCTGCTGCACCGCTTCCTGACGATTGATGATGATCTGACTGTCATCGGGCAAAAGTAGGGTAAGCACGTTGTCCACAAGATCGCTCTCTACTTCCGGAGCACTTGCTTCTATCTGGTTCAGCAGATCATTGAGCGTATTTTCAACGGTGACGGCGAAGCTTTGTGGGTTCATGGGACTATCCTGGGTCATCGCTCTATAATGAAGCCTGCCGGGCAGCAGGGCAAGCCGACGTCTGCGCGTCGGCTCTGCGGGAGGGCTTTATGGACGCGGATCACGATGCAATATCTTCAGGAAGGATTCCCCGTAAGCCGCCAGTTTGCGCTCGCCAATACCTGGGACGGTGGCCAGCGCTCTCAGGTCGCGCGGGCGGCGTTGCAGCATTTCCATGAGGGTAGCGTCGTGGAAAATCACGTAGGGCGGCACGCCCTGTGCCAGTGCGAGTTCGCGGCGATGCTGGCGCAGGGCTTCCCAGAGGCCAGCGTCCTGGAGCGCGACTTCCGGGCGTTTGTCGCGCTGCTTCGGTGTCGTGCTTTCATGCTGGCGCAGGGTCAGTTTTTCCTCGCCGCGCAGGAGCGGACGACTGCTCGGGCTGAGGCGCAGGCCACCGTGACCCTCGGCATCGACTTCCACTAGCCCACGCAGTAAAAGATGGCGAAAAAGGGCTCGCCAGGCGTTGGCGGAGAGTTCCTTGCCGATGCCGTAGACAGTCAACTGATGATGGCCCCATTGTTGGATGCGTGGGTCTTCGCGGGCCAGGAGCACGTCGACCAGATACTGCACCCCGAAGCGCTGGCCGGTCCGGTGGACGGCGGAGAGGGCCTTTTGGGCAGCAACGGTGGCATCCCAGGTGGCTGGGGGCTGCAGGCAGTTGTCGCAATTGCCACAAGGCTGAGCGAGGATTTCGCCAAAGTAGCCGAGCAGGGTCTGGCGGCGGCAGTCCGTGGTTTCGCAAAGGGCAAGCATGGCGTCCAGTTTGTGCCCTTCCATCTGCTTACGCGGCAGGTCGGCTTCCGATTGCTGAATCATCTGCCGTAGCTGCACTACATCCTGCAGGCCATAGTGCATCCATGCCTCGGCGGGCAGGCCATCGCGCCCGGCACGGCCGGTTTCCTGATAATAGGCCTCAATGCTCTTGGGCAGATTTACATGGCCGACGAACCGGACATTGGGTTTGTCGATGCCCATACCAAAAGCAATGGTGGCGACGATGATCACTCCTTCATCGCGCTGAAAGCGCTGCTGATTGCGGCGCCGTTCGTCGGCGCTCAGGCCGGCATGATAAGGCAAGGCGTCGAGTCCCTCGCTTTGTAGCCATTCGGCAATTTCTTCCACGCGCTTGCGGGACAGGCAGTAAACGATGCCTGCCTCGCTGGCATGGCGGTCACGGATGAAGCGCAGCAAGGCGTTGCGGACGCCCTGGCTGCCGCTTTGGATGTGGTAGCGGATATTGGGACGATCGAAGGATCGGGTAAAGACGGCGGCCTTCTGCAGCGCCAGTCGTTCGATGATTTCTGCGCGGGTTTTCGGGTCGGCAGTGGCTGTCAGGGCGATGCGTGGCACCTGGGGAAAACGCTCATGCAGCACCCGCAGTTGCAGGTATTCGGGACGAAAGTCGTGGCCCCATTGGGATACGCAGTGGGCTTCGTCAATGGCGAAGAGGTTGATAGTGGCCCGTTGCAGCAGGTTGATGGTGCGTTCCTGAAGCAGTCGTTCCGGGGCGATGTAAAGCAGATCAATGGTGCCTTGCAATAACGCGTTCTCAGTGGCGCGCGCTTCCGCGGGACTGGCGCTGGAGTTCAGGGCAGCGGCAGCGACCCCAGCCTGGCGCAGGGCGTTGACCTGATCTTCCATGAGGGCGATCAGCGGCGATACCACTACACCTGTTCCTGCTAGGGCGATGGCGGGAATCTGATAGCACAAGGACTTGCCGCCCCCCGTAGGCATGAGCACCAGCGCATCTCTGGCAGCCATAAGGGTCTGGATCACCTCTTCTTGCGGCGCCCGGAAGGCATCATAGCCGAAGATGTGGCGGAGTATTTCTAATGGCTGCTGTGTGCTGAGGATCGGCATGGTGACTCAGGATAGCGGCAAAGGCTGTCTGGACCAAATCAGGTGATCAGTCGTCCTTCCTGCCCATCTGGGCCGGCGAGTGCGCCGGTAGCAATAATCAGGCTGCCATAGACCCAGATCAGCATCGCCATTATCAGAGCCACGGAAATGATTAAAAATAGTACGCCGAACACGAGTTTCATGAGAGCCGGTGTGGCCAGAAATTTCAGCAAAAACCCGATGAGGCCAAGGAAGAGCCCGACGGGGATAGCGGCAATGACCAGCGCGAGCATCATGATCAGCGTGATTACGTAAGGGAAAAAGAGCCAGGCCAGACGATTGCTAAAAACATGTAGCGCACTTTTTAGCGCCGATTTGGGTGTTGCACCATAAGCGGCATAGAGCATAAACACATATCCGAAAAAAGTGCCGGTCAGGGTGGACACCAGCATTCCAATCCAGAAATCGGGTCGGGTGAAAGTGTCAGGTGGCAGGGGATGCCCAGGTGTCACTGATAGCCCGGAAAAAGCCATAAGTATCGAGGCAAGGGCCGCAGGTAGCAGGGACAGTGCCCAGGCCTCAGCCCGTCTAATTCCCCACAACAAGTCTCCCGTGGCCCAGTCCTGCCCGGCGATGGCCTTGGCTAGCAGGTGGTAGAAGCCAATGCTGATGACATATATCCAAAGATACATGGGGAGGCGCCACAGGTCGGAATTGCCTGGGCTGATAGCACCGAGAATGCCATCGGCAATGAATCCGATCATGAGGAGGATCATAAAAATAATGATGGTTCCGGCGAGGGACTTGAACTGCTGTCGCAACAGTTGCCAGCCACCGATAATGGCACTGCGATAGCTGGGTTGGCCGGGGACGAGGGGGGCGTCGGGCATGGCTGAGTCTCCTGGTGGGGCTTCTTCACAAGCTGCGCAGTGGGAGTGGCTCACAGTGTAGGTGAAAACTCTGACCATGCGCAGTCGATGTGTACTGTTTTTTAGCCGTTACCCGGTTGTGCAAACATCGGGCAGGATGTCTGATAAATCACGGGTTCTATACCATCAATACGCGCGGCACTGAGTTGGCGGCCCCAGACACAGCCGCTGTCCAGTGCCAGCATACGCGGTTGCACCAGCAAACCTTGGGTGGCCCAGTGGCCGCAGATGATGGCGCCAGAGGTCTGCCTTTCAAAAAACCGCTGGTGCCAGGGTGCAAACTCGTGGGCAGTGTCCTTGGGCGGCGTGTTGGGCCAGCTAAAAAAGCCCTTGGCGGTCACATAGCGGGCGCGGGTGAACACGGCGACCCGGAAGCGTTGCGCATCTTCTTCGTTGCGACAATCCTGCCAGCGGTTGGGTGCCGGGGCTGCCCAGAGGGATTTCATAAAACGTCGCCAGTGACGATCGTGCAGCGCATCCTCGACGGCGTCAGCATG
>NZ_JBYCKR010000200.1:0-7457 GCF_057473505.1 Acidithiobacillus sp. TH-A35
ACATCCACAACCTGAACCGCAGCGTTGGCCGCCAGCAAATCCTGGGTGATGCCCTTAAAATTATCCATATACGGGCCGAAGGTAACAGGGCGGGCCAGTGCTGCAGCTTCCAGGGGATTATGCCCCCCCGCCGGCACAAAACTGCCACCGATGGTCACCACATCTGCCGCCGCGTAGAAGTCCATCACCTCGCCCAGTGTATCTATCAGAAAAACCGCGCGCCCCCCCACGTCCTCAGCACGCGAGCGCAAGGCAAAGGACACCCCCTTTGCCTGCATCCGTGCCATCACCTCCAGTCGCCGCGAGGGATGGCGGGGAATCAGCACCAGCAGCAGATCCGGCCATTGGCGCTGCAAGTCTTCCAGCGCCGCCAGCGCCATCTGCTCCTCACCAGCATGCGTAGAAGCGAATACCCAGACCGGTCGCCCACCGAAGCGCTGCTGCCACTGGCGCCCCCGCTCCCGCGCGGCGACGGGTTCCGGCAGGTCATATTTGATATTACCGGTCACCACCACATGCTCTGCCCCCAGGCGGAGAAAAGCCGCCGCATCCTCCGAACCCTGGGCCGCAATGGCGCTCATACTGGCCAATGCGGGGGCAAAGAGCGTCCGGAAACGGGCGTAACCCCGAAGCGAACGCTGCGAGAGCCGGGCATTGGCCAGCATCAGAGGCACGCCCTCGCGGCTGGCTGCATGACAGAGATTGGGCCAGATCTCCGTTTCCATGATAATCCCCAGGCGCGGTCGCTGGCGGCGCAAAAAGCGCGTGACCGCCGCGGACAGGTCATAAGGCAGGTAATACTGCAGCACTTCCGTACCCAAACGCTGACTAACTACAGCAGCTCCCGTCGGCGTTGTGCTGGTCATCAGAATGGGCACCTCCGGATAACGTGCCTGCAAAGCCCGCACCAGGGGAATCGCCGCGATGGTCTCCCCCACACTCACCGCATGAATCCAGATGGGCCGATCCGAACGGCGCGGCCCCCAGCCGAAACGCTCCCACCAGCGCTCCCGGTAGGCAGGTCGTCGCCAGGCCCGCCAGAGGGTAAAACCCAGAACGACAGGGCTGAGCAGCCAGAGCAGAAAGGCGTAGAGGTGGCGACTCATCATTCGCGGTGCAAAATACGGTCGGTCAGCCAGTCCAGACGATACCAGGGCCGGAAGTTTTTCAGGACGCGCTCGCGATCATACCCGTCCTTGATCCAGGCACGCAGGGTCAAGCCGGGCTGGCAGGCGGCAGCATCGTGGTAACTGATGAAAAACCAGTCGAGAATGCCGGTATTGGCATGCCGGATATGACCGAAAGGCCACAAACGCAGTTGCCGCTGCGCCTCGCTGAGGGGTATCCCCCGCACCAGATGCAGATACAGCACGCTGATGAAACCGGCCCGATCCGCGCCGGATTTACAGTGCAGCAAAAAAGGTTGGGGTAATTGATCCAGCACCTCTATGGCCGCCAGCAACTTGTCGCGTTCCGGCAGGTCCCGGGAGCCAAAGCCGTGCAGGGTCAGGTGCGTCATGCCCAGGGCATCACAAGTCTCCTGCTCCAGACGGTAATGGGGTTCGTGGGGTGCCGGGGCACGCAGGTTCAATACCGTGCAGAGACCATGCTTTTGCTGCCAGTGCCGTAACTGGACCGGCGACGGCTGGGCCGAGCGAAACACCCCTGTTGCAATCTCGTGAAAATTTGCATAAAACAGCTCGCGGAAAATGCCGTGATCCGTCCAGAACTGGTGCCGCCGGTAGCGGCGGCGCTCATCCGGCAGGAGCACTAGGGGGTGTTTCATAATCGGTGCTCCAGCAAAGGGGATAAGGCCGTCCAGACCTGCTCCGGGCGTAATGCCTGCTGGCAGAGTATCAGGCCATTTTTTGCTTCCGGCAACGGGCATCGGGATTTACCGCACGGCGCGCAAGGCTCGAGGCTTTGCAGGCTGGCCTGATGGTCCTCCGCCACAGAAAATCGATCCCTGGCCGTCGGTCCGTACAAAGTAACCCCCGCCAGCCCCAAGGCACCGGCCAGATAAGAAAGTCCTGTATCCATACCGACATAGGCATCAGCCCGCACGATCAAAGCGGCGAGCTCCAGCAACGTAGCGGGGGGCAGGGCGACCACATTATCCGCTTGCTCCGCAATGCGCTGGGCTCGCGCCGCCTCGCGCGCATTGCCTGCGGGCAGCAACAAACGCAATCCCGCCTGTCGCAACGGGGCGGCCAGTGCCCGCCAATAGTCTTCCTGCCATTCCTTATTCTCCCGCGAGGTCCCGTGAAACCCCAGCACAAAGGGTTGCTGCACCAGTTCCTTCCAAGGCTGCGCCAGTGTGTCTTTACGCAGGCGCGTAGCGGCCACCTGCAAACCATAATCTGGCGGCGTCTCCGGCAAGGGGTAGTCTAGAGCCTGGGCGAACAGTTGGCGATTCCGGCTGATGGCGGACTGCCCCCAAGCCACAGGAAAGCGACGATGATAGAGCCGGGCGGCACCCGGTTCGCGGGCGCTGGCGGCATCCAGACCCCACAGTGGCGCCCCGCCCAAGCGGCCCAGCAACGCACTTTTGTAGAGGCCCTGGGCATCAAGAATTTGATCATACCCCTCTGCCCGCAAGTCTCGCCGCAAATCCCGCAATGCGACCGCCAGCCCGCGCCACCGCTCTTTATAGTTGCGCAGAGAGAACGGAATCACCCGCGCGGCCCCTGGATGCAGCAGTGCGATGGGCGCAAATGCGGGCTCTACCAACCAGTGCAAGTGCAAATCCGGCTGGGCCTGCTGCAAATCGGTCACCGCCGGCAGGGTATGTAGCACGTCGCCCATGGAACTCAGGCGCAGCAGGAGGAGTTTCATAATCTATTGGCAAACCGCACTAATCGTGATCCGTTTCGCGTTCGCGGCATTCCAGTTCATACAAGTAGGCCTGTTTCATAAATGAGGAAAAGGCACCCGCGTAGGCGATCATAACCCCGCGATACCCATCCCTCCATGCACTTTTGAGTATCAGATCGCGAAGAAAACGAAGCCACGGTGATAACACTAGTTTAAAAGGGTTCATCCGGGCACCTTTTGAATATTTAACCGAAGATGTTGTCCGCGCATAGGAGATAAGCTTAGCAAGCTGATCATCCAAATCCCGATAAGTATAATGAAGTAAGTCGCCATTCAGCTTGCACACCGGACCCGAAACCTCTATGTGACCATGCGGATCCGGACCAACCCATTTTGAAGACTCCCGACGCACCAGCCGAAGCCGCCACTCTGGATACCAAATATGCGAGATCCAACGTCCTAAATATCGAGTACGACGATTTACAAGCCATCCGTCACAGTCATCTGGGGGGGCTGCCATTACCTGTCGAATTGAGTCACACAGCGTTGCACTAAGCGCTTCGTCAGCATCAATGGATAACACCCACGGCTGCTCACACTGATTGAATGAAAACTGATTTTGTGCAACGTTGCCAGGCCACGGATTACTAAAGAAACGAGCGCCGTAGCGCTTCGCGATCTCTTCAGTTGCATCGCTCGATCCCGAGTCTACAACGACGATTTCCGAAGCCAGATCAGCTACTGACCGCAGACAACGTTCAAGATTACGCTCTTCATTTAGCGTTATAATAGATACAGACAACGGAAATTCCATGGCATATCCCATTCTGTTAACAATATCAAATACATTAACCTCACACCAGCGTCATACCCGTGAGGTTAATCCATCTGAATGACCCAGCCCCATTTTCAGGGTCTGCCACACTTTGGAACAATCACTTTATCAAAATCCGCTCAGGATAGCCTACCGGCAGGCGAGCGCACATTACGGTGCATTGAGCCCTGAAAGCTCAATCACAGACCTTTGGTATAGAGGCAAACCAGCCATCAACGCAATAGTAATGGCGTCAGCGTACCCCCAGCTCAAACCATCGAAAAGCCCACCAATGACATAAATGGCAAAGTAAGTAAGCGCGAACCAGTTCTGCGGAAGATCTCGCGCCCTCCACATTTCACGCCCCAAGGACCAGAGGAACCAGAGGAAAAGCCCAAGACCGACAACCCCCAAAGATGCCGCTTCACTGATATAGCTGTTAGCCGCAGCATTCATGACAAAATCGGGAGTCTCCGGAATCTGGTGTGCCGCCTGCATTTTCAATATGACGGGATAAAAATCACCTGTCCCTACCCCAAAAAATGGATGTGCAAGGAACATCATCACACCACCGATCATTGCCAGAAGACGAATACCCCAGCTTGAATAAATAGCTGCATGGCTCAAATTAAAACTCAACAACCCCTGAACTCCAAGCATAAAATAAGAACGGATGTATGGTATTACCAACAAGCCAATCACAGCCAAAGAAAAAGCCATGATCATCCAGTAGCGCCAGCGTCCGGGATAGAGCATCCAAATCGCTATAGGAAGCAGAATCACGAGCAGTAATTGCCCAGAACGCCCCGGTATAACGAGCAGTTGCGCAAACAGTAGCAGACCGACAAGCACATTAACCCAGCGGGGAAAGTTCCATTGCTTCCGGAAGTCCCAAGTCAGCCACAGAAGTGCGTGGGCGATTGCCAAAGAAAGGAAAATATGACCACAAAAACCCGTATAGTTCATACCGCCGGTATTCTTCCACGGAAAAACTCCCCAAGTCATCATGGCTGCCAGGAATTCGTTGATCAACAAACCAGAAAGAAATAGCCTGATTAATAATTTTATCCAGCGCGTCTTCCAGGGCAATGTGGCGCCTATAAATGCCAAAATACCGTAACTAGTGGCTTCCGCGACCTTCATTCCGAAGAACATATCTGTGGTCCATAGCAGACCGAGGAGCGTCCAACCGATGAGCAGCGCAAGTGGTATCGCCCAGGGCCGCGCGGAAATCTGGCGCCATTCCCGCCAATGGCCGCTTACGGCATAAAGCACCAGCAAAAGCCCTACCGAGACACCGGCACCTGCCGTACTCAGCGGGAAGCTGAATAATGGCAAGGCATACGCTGTAAACATTAGCCCATCCGGGACTCGCCACTTCATGACATAAAAACCTTATTTTTATCAAGCAATCGTAAAATGCTGGACACCATCGTATCACTATCGCCACTACCATTTCCGGTCACGACGACGGATGCTTCACGATGGTAATGTTCCGGACTTGGAAAATTAAACAGCGCCAGCGTGGGTAGACCCATGGCGACGGCCATGTGGTACGGCCCGGAGTCGCTGGACACGAAGATATCACAAATCGCAAGAGCTCCCGTCAGGCCGCTGGGAGTGGTCTGGCCAGCAATATCCAGGATGTGTCCGACATCACCCCAGCGCGCAGCATATTGCCCCAGAAAATCCTGATTGATGCTGCGTTCATTTGGCGCGCCGGTCAGCAAAAGAATATGGGGAGAAGCGGCCGCAACCTGCCCCATCACTTCCACCAGAAATCCGACGGAGGGGCGTTTTTTTTCCGCATCTGGCGTACCACAACCAATGTTCACTCCGATAACAGGGCGGTCTTCTGGTAACCGGGATTGCAGAGATTCGCGAACATAGCGCCCAGCCTCCGTTTCCTGCAACACGATCCGCTGGCCATCCCGCTCCAGCCCCAAAGCCGCCAACGCCGCGAAGTCCCGCTCCGTATAGTCCATGGGCCAGGACAATTCATGCCGCTGGGCGTAGTCCTGTAAACTCGGCCCCGCATGGTCATAGAGTCGCCCCCGCCCCAGCACCTGATTCACCCCGACCGCAGGTGCCGCGCAAAAACGCCGCATCCAGCGGGTGGCGATGCTCGTCTCTATACCGAAAGGTTCGTGGTCGATGATCAGGTCCGGTTGCAGGTCCTGCGCGATGTGCCTCAGCTCCGGCAGTAATCGGCGCCACGCACGCGGGCCAACACCCCGTATACCGGCAAAGCGCCCCTCTTGCATGGACAGAAAATGGGCGCTGGACAGCAGATAGTGCTCCCGAATCAGCGCCTCGCTCGGATAACCGGGCCAGCGGCTCAGAAACACCAGATGCAGTTCCGCATCCGGCCAGCGCTTTTTGAGCACCACCCAGGCCGCCGAACTGCGCAGGATGTCGCCGATACCTGCACTGTGCGACTTGATCAGAAGTATGCGGTGGGGTTCTACGGGTAAAGGACGTGGCATCAGCGCGGCATTCAATCCGTCTGCGGGGCCAAGGGCAGATCGACGCCGGACAGGTCTATACGGGCCACATACTCTTTGATGGATAAAGGCCGTAACATGGCTACCAGCATGACCTTTCCCCCTGCCTCAGCGAATAAACAGCCTCTATCATAAGACGTGGAGGCATCTGTGTCATCGCAGCAAGGTGGCCAGAAAATCGCGGGCGATGACATCCGCATCAAAGCGCCGGGCGTAATCCGGTCCGGCCCCAGCCAAACCCTCGCGCAGAGGGACGTCTGCTGCCAGCCGCAAAATGGCGTCCCGCCAATCCGCCCATTCCCCGGCAGGTAATAACATGCCGCTCCGATCCGCCGCAAAACTTTCCCGGATACCACCCATGGCCGCGCCCAGCACCGGGGTGGCGCAGGCCTGCGCCTCCAGGCAAACCCGCCCAAAGGTATCCGGCTCGATGGAAGGCAAGGCAAGAGTATCCATGACGCTGTACCAGGGCGTTGCCGGGTCTTGCCAGCCCAGCAAATGATGCCAGGGCTTATTCTCCAGACGTGCGCGCAACTCCGCTTCATGGGTGCCTCCCCCCAACCACAGCCCATGCACCCGTGCATCTGTGGCATGCGCGGCGTCGATGGCGTCGGCAAGCATGAACACCCCCTTGCCCCGGTGCCAGGCGCCGACAAAGCCCACGAGAAAATCCTCATCCGCCAATCCCAAGGCGGCGCGCTGCCGCGTTCGCGCCGTGAAATCACGCTGAAAATCTGCCAGGCGCAGGGGATTCGCCAACACTTCGACACGTTCTGCGGGCACGCCTTGCAAGATCAGTCGCTCCCGCAGATAGGCGGAAATAGCGAACAAACGCAGAGGCCAGCGCGAGAGCAACCAGCGGGTGCTGGGCTTAAGTCGCAGGTCCATGTGCCGAAAGAGCGTAAGGCGCCGCCCCTCACTGCGGCTGATCAGTGCCAGCGGCCAGTATTCCTTGCTGAAGCTGCCGATAACCCAGTCTGGCTGCACCACACGGATAGCCCGACGCAAGGCACGGATGCCGCCGGGATCGGCGCTGTTGCGGAAGACCCCGAAATGCCGGGTCACCGGCGCAGCCTCCAGCGCCTGCGCGATCCGCCCTTGCGGATGCACCAGACAATGCACCTCCGCCCCCTGCTCGGCCAGAGCGCGACTGAGGGTGATCATGTGCGTCTCCGTACCGCCGCCGCCGGGATTGGTGCCCACCCAGAGCAGACGCGGGGCTGCGCTCAATGGTGGTCCTCATGCCGGGTCAGCAGTTGCAGGGGAAAAACATGGGGCGGGTGATGCCCGCCGACCCTCACCCGCGGTAAATCCATAAGGTCAGC
>NZ_JBYCKR010000201.1:0-3386 GCF_057473505.1 Acidithiobacillus sp. TH-A35
AAGTCGCAATAAGCCAGCATGCCCGCCATTTCGACGACGCGCTTGAGCTGCATCTCGCCCCAGCGACCCCGGGCGGCGGGCTGGCGCAGCGCCTTCACCAGCGCGGCGGTCTCCTGATGCAGGCGCGGCAAGTGGTCCTGGACGAGACCGCGGATCTGCTCGTTGAGGGCGCTGTAGGCATCGACGCGGGTTTTTTCCATGGCGTCGATGCGGGTGCCCACTTTCTCCAGGGACTCACGGATAGGTTCCACCAGTTGTCCCACGGCCTTCTGGCGGCCCTCCCAATCGGTCTTTGCGTTTTCCTGGAAACGCTCCAGATTCTCCCGCGCCAGTTCCAGAAAGGACTGATTGTTACGGCGCAAGGCTTCGGCGGAAAGGGACTGGAAGGCATCGCCGAGGCGTTGGCGGGCGTCTTCCAGGAGGACCAGTTTTTCGTTGCCGCGCAGGCGTTCCTGCTCCAGCCGTTCACCGAGTTCCGCCAACTGGCCCTGGAGTGCGGCCAACTCTGTTTGCAGGCGAGCGGCATTGTTGCGTTCCGTCACTAAGGTGTTTTCAAGGATGGGGACGCGGCGGCTTTCCGCTTCCGCGCTGGCCCTATTTTCACTTTCATGGCGGAGGATTTCCTGCTGTTCCTGGGCCTGTTGCCGCAGCGCAGTTATTTCACGCTGCAGGTTATCCATCTGATCGGTACTGGCTTGCTTTCCTTCCCGGAGGGCTGCGCTGATATCCTGCTGGCGCTGGATCATATTGTGCGCTACCAGTCCGGCCACAACCAGCCCGAACATTATGCCGACAGTGAGATATATCAGATTTTCCCAGATCAAAAGGCGGTCCTGAATGTAGGGGAGCTGTTTTGAGAATACGCGAAGCGGGGCGTCAAAGCGACGGCATACTAACCTTTGGGAACCAAATGGGGCCGAGATGCCAGGCAGGTGCCCGTGCCGGGCACCCCCGTTTCAGGATTCCAGTTGCGAGGTGCAGTTGGGACAGCGTGTCGCGGCCAAGGGAATGGCAGAGGCACAGAAAGGGCAGGTTTTGGTGGTCACGGCGGCAGCGGGTTTGGGGTAGAGCTTGTTGATGACCCGCACAATAGAAAAAATAACCAGCGCAATGATCAAAAAGCTGATCAGTGAAGTGATAAAGAGGCCGTAGTTCACGGTCACGGCGCCCGCCTTCCTGGCGGCCTCCAGAGTCAGGTAGGGGCCGGGAACGGTACCTTCCTTTAACACGATATAGAGGTTGGAAAAGTCGACCTTGTCGAGCAGCATACCAATAGGCGGCATGATCAGGTTGCTGACTAATGAAGTCACAATGGCGGAAAATGCCGTGCCAATAACAAAAGCTACGGCCAGATCAATGACATTACCGCGTTGCAAAAATATCTTGAAATCTTTGACGAACGCTTTGAGCATGATGATCCCCCTTGATGATAGTCGGCTATTTATGGGTTGCTTGCGCAAAACCCCATTGCTCGTAGGATAACCAGTTCCCCTAAAGATGAAAATAAGTGCCACTTATGAAACGTCATTGTAATATTTTTGATTAACGCCTGCAGAATTGATTGACGGCATTTTTGCTATGGTCCATTTGCTGGTGGCCAGACGCTGCGGTGCAGGCCTTTTGGCCATCCTGACAGGTAATAGCCCAACCCTGAGCTAGGTCGAAAAAACGTGCTGCCTGCGTTGCCGGGGGCGCATAGTCACCGCCCTGGAAAATAGGAGCCAAGGCATGAAAATAACGGCTCTCTTCCTGCGCCCATTGGGATACTGCCTGCCAGCAAGTGGCCTGTTCGCTTACGGCTATTTGCGCGCAACCGACAGAGTTGCTGCGCGCGTTATCCAGCGCCTGCTGCCAGTTGGGGCAGAATTGCCGTTCGGCCTCGCCACGCTGGGCGGCGACAGCGGCAAGACGTTGCTGTGCGGTTTCGGCATTGCGATTGGCCAAGGTGGTACTTTGCGCGGCGGCTCCCGCCGTAGCGGTTGAAGGCGGTGGCAGGGAAGCGCAGCCCGATAGGGTAAGCGCGAGCAAGAGGAAAAGAATTTTTGCGGGCATGATCTGAGACTCTCGGGTAGTTGGTCTTCGCCCGTTATATATCACAAGTTGGCGATATTGCAGAGTCCAGCGCTCAGCGACGCTTAAATCGCTCGGTGAGATGCAGTCTCTGAAACAGGCACCTTACCCCTCCAACGCTCCTTCCACCCCTCAAAGAGTACATAGAATGCCGGTGTCACATAGAGCGTCAGGAACTGCGAAACGATGATGCCGCCTGCCACGGCCACGCCCAGCGGCACCCGCGACTCAGCACCCGCCCCGATGCCAATGGCGATAGGCAGAATACCCAGCACTGCGGCAAGGTTCGTCATCATGATAGGACGGAAGCGGGTGACACAGGCGTCGACCATGGCGTCCACGGCCGTGGCGCCTTCGCGGCGGCGGTGAATGGCGAAGTCCACCATAATGATGCCGTTCTTTTTAACCAGCCCCACCAGCATGATGATGCCGACGAAGCTGAACAGATCTAATTCCTGATGGAATATCCAGAGGGCCAGCAAGGCGCCAAAACCGGCCAGGGGCAGGGCAGTGAGGATGGTCAGGGGATGGATGAAATCTTCATAGAGAATGGCCAGAATGGCGTAGATCAGAGCCACTGTTGCCAGCAGCAAGAGTGGCAGACTGCCGGTGGACTGGGAAAAGGCCGCGGCGGACCCACCAAACTCTCCCTGCACATCCGCGGGCAATATCTTTGTCGCTGTGTTCTGCACTGTCCGGGTCGCATCGCCCAGAGAGGTGCCGGGGGCCAGATTGAAAGAAATGGTCACGCTGGGCAGTCCGTTGTAGTGGCTGATACTCAAGGGCCCGACGCCGTAAGCGAAGTGCGCCAATGCGGCCAGGGGCACCAGGCCGGTGCTGCCCGGCACAGTGATCGCTGAAAGTGCCCCGAGATTTTCCTGAAACTGCCGCGCCAGATCGAGAATGACCTCGTATTGATTGGTGGAGGCATAGATGGTGCCCACCTGGGTGCCGCCGAAAGCGAAGTTCAGCGCTTGCTCGATGGCTTCAGGGGTGACCCCCAGGGCCTGGGCGCGCTGGTGCAGGATTTGCACTTCAATTTCTGGGTTGGCTAATTGCAGATCACTGTTAACGGCCTGTAGTCCGGGTACTTTGCGCAGGGCTGCTACCAGTTTGGGCACGGTCACATTCAGGCTATTCTGATCCTCGCTCTGCAGAATGTATTGGTAATGAGATTGCGATGAAACCGGCCCCATCTGAATAGCAGGCGGTAGCTGGAAACTCGCTTCCACTCCGGCAAAATGGCTGACGCTACGGCGCAATTCCGCAATGACTTGGGTTCCTGACGCCCGCTCGCCCAAGGGCTTGAGGCGGAT
>NZ_JBYCKR010000202.1:0-3638 GCF_057473505.1 Acidithiobacillus sp. TH-A35
CTGTCTCCTGTATTGAACTCTGCATCACACTACCAGCCGCCGTAACAAAGTAACCAACTGCCATACTGCTGCTGACACTACAAGACCATTTTTAGGTCGGTTGATAAAGCCAGCTCAGCCCTTCGCTCATATGACTTGCGCGGCAGGCTCCACCCGCGAGGCCGAAGCCTTGCTTATAGCCATAATTTCCGCGTTGGTGCGCCCTGATTTATCTGGCTGGAAGATTGAAAATCCCAAAAACACTGAGCAGCCATAAAACCACAATAATGACCACGAGCACATTAAGTATAGACTTAATAGAAGACGCCATAGGTATATAGCTATTGACGAGCCAGAGAAGCACGCCAACCACTATCAAGACCAGCACTACGTGAATTAAAGATGTCATCATAGACCTCCATAACGCAACACATTGTGTGTCACTATTAAAGCGACATTATATTCTGCCGAGCAGAAGAATAATCAATACTATTAACAGTATCAAACCAATAACTCCACTTGGACCATACCCCCACCCTCTGCTGTGTGGCCAAGCCGGAAACACACCAAGAAGCAGCATAATCAATACGATCAATAGCACCGTACCCAACATGGTAGTTTCTCCTGGTGATTTATGCAGCGGTAATATTTACTGCCAGTGAAGCCTTCGTATTTCTGCCTTGGTAGGTAGAGCACTTTGTTACCCATCAAGCCGACACCCATCTCACGCCGGCACCTGCCCCCAATAAAGCTACACAACCTCTGAGCGACGCTACCAGCACTGCGCAACCCGAGGCGAGATATGCGTAGGTTTTACGACTGGATATTTGGCCCATATTCTTATCCTCCATTACTGGCGTTGGCTGCCCGAATCGCCTGATTGGCTGTTCGTTGTGCAGCGTTCGCTGTTTGCTGTGTGGCGGTCGCCTGCAACGGCGCAGCGGCATCAGCGATAATCCGCTTCATGTCGGCGAGCAGCCTCTCCTTGGTCCAGGAACCGGCATCTTTAAGTTTAGGCATAAAATAGCTTCTTTCGATAAACAACTACATTATGTAATTATAGTATATTTTTCGTCGGCGATGGTCCGGCTGCATCGTGATTCCGGTGACCTTGACCTGAGGGTTCGATTTTTCACCTTGACTCTGTAGCGTACTTCATGGTTTATCATGCTTTATGAATACCGGAAGGAAGCATCCCGTGGCCGTCAATCCATAGGGAGGCTGGCCTGCGACAATGGCTCCCGCCACCACCACGCTGAGCTGAGCGATTGATAAAGGAGCACCTTCATGACGACGTATGCCTTTTCCACCACTATTACCGGATCTTTTCCGGCAGCCCTCGCAAAAGTCAGGGAGGCACTCAAAACGGAAGGCTTCGGCGTGCTGACCGAAATCGACGTGGCTGCAACCTTCAAGGCCAAACTCGGGATCGATTCTCGGCCCTACAATATCCTGGGGGCCTGCAACCCCCAGTTTGCCCACCAAGCGATTGAAGCCGACCCTGACATCGGGCTGCTCCTGCCTTGTAATATCATTGTCCGGGAGGAGGCCAACGGCCAGGTCACAGTGGGTTTCATGGACCCGGTCGCAGTGCTTGGTATGGTTGGCAACCCGCGGGTGACCGCGATCGGTGAAGCGGTGCGTGCCAAGCTGGTTCGGGTGAAAGCAAGTCTCGAGATCACCTGACGCCGATATGCAGAGAATCCGCCGCCGCTTTCCCCTGCTCGTTTTGCTGGCCATGTTTCTCCTCGGAACATGGGTGAGCAATGCGGCGGTGGCTATGCCACTCGGCGCTTCATGCGCTGATATGCCAGGCATGTCGATGGCAGGCATGCCTGATTGCCAGGGTGGTCACGGCACGGATATGAGCTCGCATTCTGGGGCGATGTCCGGTCAGTGCATGTCGATCTGTGCAGAAGCCCATGCGTCAGGGAGATTAAGCCCCTCTGGAATGACCTTCCCTGCCCCGGGAATGATGGGTTCAGTGACATTTTCCAGCCAGGCAAGATTTAGCCCGACACCAGCCCAGTTTTTTTTCTCCCACCCGCCCCATCATCCTCCACCCCTCCAGCAGGTGCGGTTGGTCATTTAAATTCTCCTGAGCAAACTGGCACTCCTCTCTGAATGGGGAGATATGTCACCGATTTGCTGTGGAGATTTTTCATGTATACCAACATTCTTGGTCGTTTTGCCCAACTGGCGTGGGGCGGGATTCGCTTCTTGGCCGGGGTGCTATTGCTCCTGTCGGCGACACCTGCCAGTGCCGCCTTATTGAGTCTGCAGGATGCTGAGGCGATTGCCCTGGGGCAAAATCCCGGTCTCGGCGCCATAAAGCAGAAGGTTGTGGAATTACGGCACCAGGCGGTGGCGATAGCTCAACTCCCCGATCCCCATCTCGCTTTCGGCGCTGCGAACCTGCCCCTCAACAGCTTCTCCATGAACCGGCAGCAGATGAGCATGCTGAACGTGGGCCTGAGTCAGACTTTTCCCTCTTTTGGCAAACTGGGGCTGGAAGGACAGCAGGCGGGGGTCGAGGCCCAGGCGGCCGCCGACACCCTGCGCGGCCAGTCCGCCGAGCTGGTGTTGTTATTGCGCCGCGTCTGGCTGCAAGCCCTCTATGCCGAAGATGCCGTGGCAACGGTCCGGCATCAGGAACAGTTACAGGCAGAGAGTGTGCAAGCGGCGCTGGCGCTCTACCGGTCTGCTCAGGGGGCACAGGCCGATGTGCTCCGCGCCCAACTGGCGCGTGACAGGCTGGCCAATGATATCAGTAAGTTGCAAGCGGAACGGGCAAGCGATCTCGCGCAAATCGCGCAGATCCTGAATCTGCCGGAACCGCCGTCCATAGCGCATCAATGGCCGAACCTGCCACCCCCGCCCACGCTTGCCGAAGCGGAAGCCCGGCTCTCCAGCCAACCCCTCCTGCGGGCCGCCCAGGCGCAAACCCGCGCGGCGCAAATGGGCGTGCAGGTAGCTAAGCGTGGCTATTGGCCGGAAGTCACGGTCAGTGTCGATTATGGTCAGGATTTCTACGCTGGCAGCCCCAACTGGCTGTCAGCGGGGGTTGACCTGAGCCTGCCCATATTTCCGGGAGACCGCCAGGACCAGAACGTCGCCGCCGCCCGGGCCAAGGCCTTGCAGGCGCAATATCGCTACGACGATCAGCATCTGGCCCTGACCCAGGAGGCGCGCGCCACCTTCGCCCGCTACGCAGCCCTCAAGACCGAGTTGGAGCGTACCGACCAACGCCTGCTGCCTACCGCACGAAATGCCTTTTCCGCGACGCTCGCTGCCTACTCGGCAGGACGTGCCGAACTGAGCGCTGTGCTGCGTACCCAGAAGGAAGTGCTGGATTACGCCCTGACCCGCCTGCAATACCGCCGCGATCTGGCCCTCAGCGCCGCAGAACTGGATTTCCTCACCACCGAAGGGGGAGCACAACCATGAAGTCACGCAACTGGATCATCGGTATCGGCTTACTCGTCATTGGTGTAGCCCTTGGGGCGGGTGCGGTGTGGTGGCTGCGGGTCCCCGCCGCCGCGCCTAGCGCCAACTCCACTGCAACCCATTCTCCGAAAAGCACGCCCAAGGGACGGCATATCCTCTACTGGGCTGCCCCCATGGACCCCAAGATTCATTCGGATCACCCGATGAAGGAC
>NZ_JBYCKR010000203.1:0-4781 GCF_057473505.1 Acidithiobacillus sp. TH-A35
CGTGACCCTGGGCATCCTGATTTATGTGGGGTTTCGCTTCGAATGGCGTTTTGCTGTGGGCGGTGTGCTCGCCATGCTCCACGACCCGATCCTGGTAGTGGGCTTTTTCGCCATCAGTCAGGAAGAGTTCTCCCTGACCGTGATTGCGGCTTTGCTGGTCATCATGGGCTATTCGCTCAACGACACGGTGGTGGTTTTCGACCGCATGCGTGAGGACCTGCGGGCGTCCCGCAGCGGCGATGTGGCGCAGATTTTCAACGTCGCTATCAATGAGACCCTGTCACGAACGGTGATTACCAGTTTCATCACCTTCATGGTCGCCCTGTCGCTCTTCCTCTTCGGCGGACCGGTGATTCACGGGTTTGCCACAGCGCTGGTTATCGGTGTGGTGGTGGGTACTTATTCCTCAATTTTTGTCGCGAGCCCGATTGCGCTGTGGCTGGGCCTCAAGCGGGAGCACGTCCTCAAACGCCAGTTTATCAGTGCTAAGGATCGTAACGACGGCGCTACTTTATAGTTGCGTATAGTCTTATCGGCGCTGCGGGCTTGCTGCCAGCGTCAAGAAAGATTAAGGTATGCTTCCACGGAGAGGTACCGAAGTGGCCATAACGGCGCCGACTCGAAATCGGATGGGGGGCAACCCCACGTGGGTTCGAATCCCACCCTCTCCGCCATATTAAACAGATAGTTACCCAGCATCTCTCTCCTGAATCGCCCTGCCTGATTTTGCGCCGCATAGCCCTGAGTGACTAAAAGTGGTATTTCAAATCCGCAGCAGTAATGGTGTTAAATTTTTTATAATAACTGATCACGGGAAACTCATTGTATGAGGCGGTATAAGATAGTTGTAAGGCTAATGGACCATACAGCCGGGATTGAAGGCTGGTAACCGACTCATAGGTATTGTTGTTGGCTGTTGATAGCAGGGCGGTTATGGATTCCTTGAAAGTTGCATGACGGGTCAGGTGCCACTGATAACCCACCGCCAAACGAGCGGCTGGGTTGGTTTGACGTTTCATGCCTATAGGCTGGTCTTCCTGAGCACCGATGCCTCCCTGGTAATCTATGGACATGGTTTTGTCGATAGGTACGATATTGCCTTCGCCTATGGTTTCTATCAGATGGTAATAATATCCATTAAATTGATTGCGGTCATAACGTATATCACCGAAAACATAGTGAACATTTGGTTTGAAGTAATATCGAAATTGATTCTCCAGAACGAGGCGATTGGCATAAACCGCCGTCGATGCGGCAGTATAATTGTAGCTCACATGCGCACGATTTTCCCAACGGTGATATTGCCAGCGTGCCCAGTCGTTACTGTGGAGATTTAAGGATGGGTATGTTCCCGTGGCGCTGGAAAATCCGAATGCCACGCTCCCTGACCAGAGTTTTGGCTTTTTAGCTGTGTTGGCGAAGGCGCATGTGAATGGTGTGAGCCCGGTAATAAAAATGAAAGTTATAGTAACTATAATGTATGCACGGTATTTCTGATGGGATGGTATTTGAGACGTCGACAGCAATGTCATAGGCTCTCCTGTTCAGTATGTTGAGGGTGATTTTCCATGCATCAGAATCATGGCAGCCTGGACATGACTGCTATGCGCGCTATCTCGCGGTGGCACCTAAAAGTGGTAAGCCACCCAGGAATACGCATGGTCTGGACCCTTTGATACTGGTTGTCACCGTGCCATTAGGGGGGCGATGGCGGCTACGGGCGCGCTCAAGCGGTGGCAAACTCAACCCCGGGCCACCCCGATCTCCGAGAGGGCAGGATACCTGCCGGACGAGATGGGGTAAACCAGCAGTTGATCCGATACAGGCTGTCTCTCCTTTCTGATAACCATTTGGCAACAAACCTAGAAAAGGCAGTAAGGTTGCCGGTCAAATTCGTTATACGGTCGCGAAGTCATCTGACGCCCTGCATGGTCTCGCAGTGGTACCGTGGCATTGATCATCGCGGAACCCGACGTGCCGCCACTGGATGCCCCCCTGTACTGCTCGTCACCAGCAAGCTGGTCGAGGAAATAGTGCGGGAGGCGGCCCCTTCCGCAGATTTATAATGCCTTGTAGACTACGGCCCTGCTTCGACTGCGTTTGTCTGGAAATATGGGGATCAGACGTCGCGAAGCGCTTCTTCATGTTTGGGATGAAAAATGGAAATAGAGAATAACGACGTTAACATTTTGACGTTCTGCAATATAAGCGGCCTCAGCAAAGAGGACCAAGATATGCTTATCCGTGTCGGGGAATGGATCACCCCGGCCATCCCGGCGCTGACCGGGCGCTTTTATGAGGTGTTGCAGGAAGACCCGCAAACGGCGCCTTATCTGGATGGCCGTCTGGATGTACTCCAAAAAACGCACATCGCCTGGATGAAAGAACTGTTTGCGGGCGATTACGGTGAAGATTTCATTCGCCGTCAGGAAAAAATCGGCGAGGCGCATGTCAGGGTCCGGGTGCCACCGCTGTTTGTGGCGGCAAGCATGAGCTTCCTGAGGGCCGCGTTGCCAGAAGTAGTCTCCAGAAATATGCAGGATACACAGGTGGCAGGCAAAGCCATCGCATCCCTCCTGCGCTTGATGGACCTTTGTCAGTATCTCATTGATCGTGCCTATAACCATTCATTGATGGATAATCTGGGCATTAATCCGGCTCTTTTATTGCGTCTGCAGACTATTGGCAGCAAGACGAAGTAAACAGTTATTTTCCCTTAATGGATACAGTACGCGTCGACGTTCAGGGGATCTGCATCCTGGCATCAGGCAAGCGTTGTAATTCGCCTCTGATTAGCGTGAAAATCGCCATTTTCCGACACGGGCAGCCCATGATCTGAAGGACGGGTACTGTATAATCCTGGGGGCGTTCAATGCCTGTGGAGGTGGTGCATGTCTGGCGCGTGGGCGTGGTTGTGGGTTAGCTCTTCGTGCTGGTGCGGGTGGCGATGACGGACTCCTGGCGCCACCGGAACCGCATGAGGGTGCTGGTGATGTGCTCCATGCACATGGGTATGATCATGTTCCATAAGGGTATGGGTATGGGTATGTTCGTGACGTTCGGTGAGATGCATCCAGATACCCCAACCCATCAGCGCCCCGGCAATCAGTAAGAGCGGGCCGACCGGAGCGCCGAGCATCACGCTGAGTGCGGCACCGACAAAGGGTGCGCTGGAAAAATACGCTCCCGTCCGCGCACTGCCGAGATGGCGCAGGCCGACCACAAAAAGGGCGAGGCTGACGCCATAGGCGAAAAACCCGAGCAGCATTGCCGCCGCCGCGTCCGGCAGGGCAGGCAGGCGGTCACCGAGTAACAGCGCCAGACCGAGATTGACGCTGCCCGCCACCCAGCCTTTATTGGCAGCGATCCAAGTGGTATCGGTCAAGGACACCTTGCGGGTCAGGTTGTTGTCCACGCTCCAGGCGAAGCAGGCGCCGATGATGGCGGCGGCGGACCACAGATGATCAAAATGTACCTGCCCCGGCCAACTGAGGAGGACCATCCCCAGCACAATCGCCACCATGCCCCAGGCAATGCGCCGGTCAAAACTTTCCTTGAATACCCACCATGCCAGCAGCGTGGTAAACACCGCCTCCGCATTTAATAATAAAGAAGCGGTCGAAGCTGCCGACCCGTGCAAGCCGATCATGAACAGCACCGGCGCCATGATCCCGCCGGACAGCACCGAAGCGGCAAACCAGAAGGCATCCCGGCGCGATAGCCGCACGGATTCGGCACGTCGCAACCAGCGATAGAGCGTCAGGCCCAGACCTGAGCCCAGATAGAGGAGTCCAGCCAGCATCCACGGACTCACCGACGTCAGCAGAATCTTCGCCAGCGGCGTGCTTGCGCCGAAGAGAAATGCTGACAGAAGGGCAGCCTGAATGCCAGGACGCTGCAGGGTATGGAGGCGTGACATGGGAATCCTGTTGTTGGGGTCGGGCAGCTTATACCCCGGATTTACCGCTAATACGTAACCTACACCTCGCCGACGGGAAGGCGCAGGTGCCCTGACTGCTCCTCGCCTGGGGGGTCTCAAGGAGTGGACCTGCCGGGGATTTAACTTTTTTGCGCAGGGGCGTGCTGTGCCCTAGCGCCGCGGACCGACACCCATTCCACCACCCGCTCCGGTTCCCATCATTCCCGCACCAGGACCCATGCCTGCCGCGCCGCTACCCATACCGGCGCCGCCATTCATACGACCGGGACCCATGCCGGCACCACCTGCGGGCGGTACGGCGGGTAAGGTTACCCCTCTTTTCTTGGCCAGTTCCATCATTTCTTCGTGGTGTTCCTGACGTATCCGTTCGCGTTCCTGGATGGTCTTGGCTGCACGCAATTTGGCACGATACTCCACACGTTCCTTGGGGGTCATCAACTGGCTGCCATACATCATTTGGTTTTGAACCTGTCCGGCAACCGGGCCCGCATCCGCAGCGAGGGCAACCCCGGTCGGCAGACATAGGACGACGCCGAAGATCGGAATTAAAAATGATTTTTTAGACATCTCGCACCTCCAGTGAAATATCAACGCTATCGAAATATAGTTTTTGTTGCCCCTTCAGGCAAGGAAATTGGTCCGCTGGTCCGGGCCCAACAGTGGGCGCCTGGCGGGCCATGCGGCATATAGTACTGGCGCCAGCCACAAAGACATGAACACCGACAGCAGCAGACCACCCATGACCGCTACCGCGAGGGGCTTGAGCAGGTCGGTGCCATGGCCGACGCCGATGGCCAGTGGCAGAAAGCCGAAGACGTCGGCGAGCATAGTCATCAGGATG
>NZ_JBYCKR010000204.1:0-1870 GCF_057473505.1 Acidithiobacillus sp. TH-A35
GGACAGAAGAAAATCGCATCTATCCGACCGCCTACGGCGGCCAGTGCCTGACGCATGCGCTGATGGATAGCGGTCAGGGTACGGATATCGAAAAGCCCCCGGCCTACACCAGACTGATTGGTGGCTACCACCACCTGGTAGCCGGCGCGGTTCAGGCGCGCGATAGCCTCCAGACTGCCCGGAATGGGGCGCCACTCGGCGGGAGATTTGATAAAGGCGCTACTGTCCTCGTTGATGACGCCGTCACGATCGAGGATGACGATTTGCCCCATCAGACCCCCTGTAACTGCGAGAAGTCAGCGATATGCAGAAACGCCTCCTGGAGTTGGGCAAGCAGAGCGAGACGGTTCTGGCGTAGCACCGGCTCTTCGGCAAGGACCATGACCCTATCAAAAAATTGATCGACCGGGGGACGCAAGCCCGCGAGCAGGTCTAAAGCGGCGGCATAGTGGCGTTTTGCGAACTGCCCATGGACGGGCTGCGCCAGGGCTTGCCAGTGTTCCCAGAGTGCGCTCTCTGCGGGATCCGTAAAGTGCCGCGGGTCTACCCGCCAGTCGGCGGAGAGGGTTTCCTTGCGTAATAAATTGTTAATCCGTTTGATCAGCGCTGCCAGAGCATCCGCTGCCGCATGCTCGGCCTGGAAAAGGGCGAGGGCTTCAAGACGCTGGAGTGCGTCCAGTGGCTCGTAGGGTTGGCGGCTGAGCACGGCGGCGATCTGGTCAGCACGGAAGCCCTCCTCCCGGAAATAGACCCGCAACCGATCCTGAAAGAAATCGAGCACCGCAGTCCGCGTCTCCGTTCTGTTCCTGGCAAAAGCGCTGCCGTAAGCGGCCAGCGTACTTGCTACCGCCTCGTCCAGGTTCAGAGGCACCCGAGCATCCAGCACAATCCGCAGTACCCCCAGTGCGGCGCGGCGCAGGGCGAAAGGGTCGCGGTCACCGGTAGGGACTTTGCCGATGGCGAAAAAGCCGCAGAGGGTGTCCAGTTTATCAGCAATGGCCAGGCACTGTCCGTGCGCATCTGCCGGGGTTTCATCGTCGCGACCACTAGGCATGTAATGCTGGGCAATGGCGGTGGCAACATGGACGTTTTCACCGTCATGCCGGGCGTAGTGGCCGCCCATGATGCCCTGCAATTCCGGGAACTCGCCCACCAGACCGCTGAGCAGGTCACTTTTGCAAAGCCCTGCGGCGCGGCCCATGTCGCTCGCATCTACTGCGAAGTGCGGCGCGAGGGCTGCTGCAAGTATCTGCAGGCGCGTGGTTTTGTCGAAAATGCTGCCGAGGCCGTCCTGAAACAGCACCTCGGCAAGTGCGGCTCGTCGCGTCTGCAAGGAAACCTGGCGATCCTGATCCCAGAAGAAGGCGGCGTCAGCCAGTCGGGCACGCAGTACCCGGTTATTTCCGTTGATGACGACCTGCGCATCCAGGCTATGCAGGTTCGCCGCGAACAGATAATGGCGCACCAGACGACCATCCTGATTGCGCAGGGGGACGTAGCGCTGGTGCTGCATCATGACCGTAATGAGCGCTTCTTCTGGTACCCGCAAATAGTCTTCGGCGAAAGTGCCGGCGAGAATGACCGGCCATTCGTTGAGTCCGGTGATCTCGTCCAGCAAGGCTTCCGGCAGGATGGGGATGACGGCCATCTCACCGGCCAAGGCTGCTATTTTGCTGGCAATGCGCGCGCGACGCCCGGCAAAATCTGCCATCACTTTTGCCTGCAATAAAGACTCGGCGTAATCGGCAGGGGTGGTAATCTGGACCGACTGGGGATGATGGACGCGATGCCCGAAACTTTCTCCGCCGGCATTCAGACCAAAAATATGCCAGTCCAGCACCTGCTGGCCCTGACGCAGCAAAAGCCAGCG
>NZ_JBYCKR010000205.1:0-5105 GCF_057473505.1 Acidithiobacillus sp. TH-A35
TGACTACGCCTTTGGCGGGAAACCCTTCGGGGGCGAAGAGATTGCGGCGCAGATCGATGCGGCGCAGACTTTCGGATCGGACGGATGGATGCTGTGGAACCCCCGTAATGTCTATACTACGGCAGGGCTTCCGCCAAAGTCGGCGCTGGTGGCAACGCTTCGCGAAGGCCACTGAGTGGATGGATCATCCATCACGCAGTAACACGGTCAGCGGCCCCCACCGACCGGGTATCGGTCCGCAGAACCGCAGGGATCCGTCATGGGCGGCGGATCCATGTTAATCAACGGCGCCAATTCCTGCAAAGCCTGCCAGTACACGCGGCGCTTGAAGGCAATGATTTCATTCACCGGCATCCAGTAATCCACCCAGCGCCAGTCCTCAAACTCCGGCTGCTGGGTGCGCAGATTGATTTCCGCCTCTTCGCCTTCAAAACGGAGTAAAAACCATATCTGCTTCTGCCCACGATAACGGCGCCGCGCGGCGCGATGTCGGGCGCAGGGCACTTCATAGCGCAGCCAGCCCCGCGTCCTGCCAAGAATACAGACCTTGGCGGTCCCGACCTCTTCTTCCAACTCGCGAAACATCGCCTGCTCCGGCGTTTCCGCATAATCGATACCGCCCTGGGGGAACTGCCAGGCATTTTCACCCCGGCGTTTGGCCCACAACACCTGATTGTATTCGTTACAAATGATCATGCCCACATTGGGGCGATAGCCGTCCGCGTCTATCATGTTCATCGTCTCTGCCGATGCGTTTATGCTGCAATATAGCACGCAGACGGGCCAGCGTCAGTCTACTCCAGCCCCAGCGTCATTCAGACCGTGTGCAGCAAATCCAGTGGATAGCGCTTGCCCGCCTGGTAATCGGCCATACAGCGCCGGACCATGACGCTGCGCATCTCCCCCCCACGCGCCGTCATCTCCTCCAGGGTCAGCCAGACCGGGCCGATGATGCCCGTATCCAGGGCACGGTGCATATCACGGGGGCCAAGGCGTCCACCGAAGGCGAAGCGCAGATAAGTCAGGTTTTTCGCAGGATATTCCCAGTGATAGATACCGGTCAGATATTCCGGCTGGAAGACGTAGCCCGTTTCCTCCAGGGTCTCGCGGACGACCGCATCCAACAGAGTTTCACCGGGGTCCCAGTGGCCGGCAGGCTGATTGAAGCAGCGCCGCCCATCCACCACCTCTTCTACGAGCAAAAAACGGCCGTTCTCCTCTACGACAGTGGCTACTGTCACATGCGGCGTCCAAATCATGGGCTTTTCTCCGTCATACGCTCTTTTTCCGTGAGTTCACGCCACTGGCCGGGAGGCAGATCGTCCAGCGCAAAAGGCCCGAAGGCCTGCCGATGCAGGGTCAGCACCAGATTATCCAGAGCGGCAAACATTCGGCGGACCTCGTGGTAACGCCCCTCCGTCAGGGTCAGCAGCACCTCGCGATCTGTCAGGCATTGCAACGCTGCAGGGCGACAGGGCGTGTCTTCGCCTTCCAGCATCAGGGTTCCTGCGGCCAGGATGTTCGCCGCATCAGCCCGCAATGGCGCCTGCAGAGTCACGCGATATACCCGGGGAATGGCACGGCGGGGGCTCGTCCAATGGTGCAGCCAGTCGCCGTCATCGGTGAGTAGCAGGACGCCACTGGTCTCCCGGTCAAGACGCCCGACACTGCTCAGCGACGGTCGCCGGTAGCGCCAACGCAAGGGAAAATCCTGATAAATGGTACGCGGATCATCGTGAGCACAAACCTTGCCCAAGGGTTTGTGATAGAGCAGATAGAGGGCATGGGGGTGATCAATGGGCTCTTCATCCACCCAGACCAGCGCCGCATCCACTTTGGCGGAGGCTTTGCGCAGCGGTTCCCCGGCTACTCGCACCCGCCCCTCGCGCACCAGATCACGCACTTCGGAGCGGCTGCAATATCCAAGACGGGACAATAAATGATCCATACGTTCGGCAGGTTTTTGCATAGGGTGCAGTTTAGCCTGCCGGACAGGCTGACGAAAAGCCGTTAAACCCCTATGATGTTGGAGTCACCAACAACGGAGTGCATCATGGCGACTGGATACATCCTCCCCCCGGAATGGACCCCGCAGCAAGCGGTACAACTCACCTGGCCGCACCCCGATACCGACTGGGCGCCACGGCTAGATGCAGTGTTATCGGTATTTGCCCGCATTGCCCGTGAGATCAGCTTCCGCGAAGACGTGCTCATTGCCTGCCATGACGCGGCCAGCGTCGAGGCCTGTAGGAAATATCTGCACCGCGCTGGTGCCGAGCTCGCGCGCTGCCATCTCCACACCGTCCCCAGCAATGACTCCTGGGCCCGCGATCACGGTCCCATCACCCTGCTGAACCCTGCTGGACAGAGCAAACTGATGGACTTCGCC
This sequence comes from Acidithiobacillus sp. TH-A35, assembly GCF_057473505.1. Taxonomy (NCBI): domain Bacteria; kingdom Pseudomonadati; phylum Pseudomonadota; class Acidithiobacillia; order Acidithiobacillales; family Acidithiobacillaceae; genus Acidithiobacillus; species Acidithiobacillus sp. TH-A35. Next base: position 2,390 of record NZ_JBYCKR010000205.1, read on the forward strand.
TTCAATGCCTGGGGTCTCAAATTCCGCGCCGACCTGGATAATCAGATTACCCGCCACCTGCATGCCCAAGGGGCTTACGGAAACGCGGCACTGGAGATTTCCGGGATGGTTCTGGAGGGCGGCAGTATTGAAGTGAACGGCGCCGGCACCCTGCTGACTACCAGTGCCTGCCTGCTCTCGCCCAATCGCAATCCGCAATGGTCCACCGTGCAAATCGAGGACGCCCTCCGTACCCAGCTCGGCGTAGAACGCATCCTCTGGCTGCATAGCGGCCATCTGGAAGGCGACGACACGGATGCCCACATCGACACCCTCGCCCGCTTCTGCAACCCCCATACCATCGCCTACCAGAGTTGCGACGATCCCGACGACAGCCACTTCGCCCCGCTCCAGCAGATGGCCGCTGAACTCAGCGCTTTCCGCAACCGCGATGGCGAACCTTATCACCTGATTCCTTTACCCTGGGCACAAGCGCAATGGGACGAGGATGGCACCCGCCTGCCCCTGAGTTACGCCAACTTTCTCATCCTCAACGCCGCCCTTCTCCTGCCGACTTACGACGATCCCGCAGACATGGTGGCGCAGGAGCGCCTGCAACGCGCCTTTCCAGACCGGAAGGTGATCCCGGTCCCCTGCATTGAGCTGGCTCGCCAGCATGGCAGCCTGCACTGCGTAACCATGCAGTTACCGCGCTGAGACAAAGCATATGAGATATAATAGCATGTCATTGTATTGTTAAAAACATAGCGCTTATTCAGCGCCACCGGCCAACATGGCACCCACCGCCAGCGTCAGGACGTTGAAGGGGGAGAGGGCAGGAGATCGGCAGCGCAGCATTTTGGCTCCTGAGGCCACTTGGCAATGTTCCATGCGGCAAGTCACTGCCGCATATTATAATCACTTTTAAAAAAAGTTATATATTCAATAATCACACATCACGAGCATTAAGAGACTGTTTTATTTTTCATAATTTTCACATCGCGTTACATAAGAAAATACCGTCAACAGCGCTGGTATCCCATACCTGCCGGACAAACTCAGCGCTCTTTTGCCACCAAAATACTGCAGGGCAATTCCCGCAGAAGCGCCTTGGCGACTGACCCCTGCAGCCAGTGTCCCAAAGAAAAATGCGGAATATGCCCGATGATCAGCAGGTCGGCACCCGTTTGCAGTGCGTAACGGGCAATCTCTTCAGCCGGACTGCCCTCAGCCGTTTGAGTCACCACCCTCAGGCCCTCGGCACGAAGCTTACCCGCGCTATCCTCCAGACTACTGCGGATAGCGTTGCCTTCCTGCCCCAGCATATCCTCCGCTCCCGCCGCCTGACCAATGGCCATACCCCCAGTACTGACGATGACGCCGAAAAGATGCAATTCACCTTGACACAAACGAGCGAGCTCCCCGCCTTGGCTGAGCGCTGTTTCGCTCGACGGGCTGCTGTCGTAGGCCACCAGAATTTTCTGAAACATTTACCACCTCCCAAAAGGTCGCGCCGCACCACCCACGAGCCGAATCTCCCACCTACTCCACGACCACCGTCTGCTCCACCGCCGCGCCACGCTTAGGTGAGCGAATAATCAGCAGCAGCGGGAAAACCGCCAACGTCATCACCAGCATCAGCCAGAAATCATCGATATACGCAATCATCGTCGCCTGCCGGGTGATTTCTGTATTCAGCAGAAGCTGGCCCAAAGCATCATGGGGATTATAAAGACTGGCCACGGTCGGATTCTGAAAAGCCGGATTATGGTCATCAATGTGGGTGGTCAGCGCGGCATGAGCGATTTGCGTGTTACGGGTCAGCAAGGTCTCCACCAGAGAGATCCCGATACTGCTGCCGACATTACGCACCAGACTGTAAATCGCCGTGCCGTTAGCCCGCATTTCCGGGCTCAGGGTCGCAAAGGTGGCGGCACTCAGAGGCACAAAAACCAGACCAATCCCCAGCCCTTGCCAGACACCCGGCCAAATCACATCACCCTCACCGATCACCAGACTATAGCCCTGCATTTGCCAGAGGGAAAAGGCCGTGATTCCGAAACCGATGGCGAGTAGCAGCCGCAAGTCCACCTTGCCCACCAGTCGCCCGACAACGAGCATGGCCAGCATGGTGCCGAGGCCACTCGGTGCCGTCACCCAGCCCGCCGTCATCGCCGTATAGCCCATCAGATCCTGTAGCATGGTGGGGATCAACGCCCGCGACGCAAAAAGCACCAGTCCGACAATAAAGATGAAGAGCAGGCCGGTGACATAGTTGCGGTTGAGGATCAGCCGGTAATCAAAGAAGGAACGGTCAAAGGGTGTGCGCCAAGTATGATAGATGAAATATAAGGCCGCGAACCCGGCAATATAGGCTTCTATCCAGATTTCCACCGAAGCGAACCAGTTCTGCTCTTGCCCACGATCCAGCAACAACTGCAAGGCACCGATGGCCAGACTCAGGCTGACAAATCCCGCCATGTCAAAGTGCATCCGCCGCAGCACCGAATACCTGGGGAAGGACTTCCAGATTCCCGTAAACGCCATGATCCCCACCGGCACGTTGATGAAAAATACCCAGCGCCACCCCATGGTATCCGTCAGCCAACCGCCCAGGGTAGGACCGACGATGGGTCCAATCATCACCCCCATGCCCCACAAGGCCATGGCGGAACCCTGCTTTTCCCGGGGGTTGATGTCGAGCAGGACGGTTTGCGAAAGCGGCACCAGCGCCGCT
>NZ_JBYCKR010000206.1:0-6615 GCF_057473505.1 Acidithiobacillus sp. TH-A35
TGCGCCTGATTAACCTGGGCGAGGGCGAGCAATTGGCGGGACTGGCATTGATTGCCGATACAGAAGAAGAGGAGGGGGAGCAGACTGATCTGCCCCAGTAACACATAATGAACTATCCTGTTTATAATTTTGGCGCGGGTCCGGCGATGCTCCCCCATGCGGTGCTGGAGCAGGTGCAGGCGGAATTGCTCGATTGGCATGGCCGTGGTATTTCGGTCATGGAAATGAGTCATCGCAGTGCCGACTACATGCAGATTATCGCCGGGGCCGAACAGGACCTCCGTGACCTCCTGCAGATTCCCACCCATTACAAGGTGCTGTTTTTGCAGGGTGGAGCGACCCTGCAGTTTGCCATGGTCCCCATCAATCTGTTGCGTGGTCATGGGCGGGCGAGTTATGTGCAGACCGGTATCTGGTCTGCAAAGGCCATGAGCGAGGCCAGGCGTTTTGCGATCGTCGAAGTGGCGGCCAGCAATGCGGATCGCCAGGCTCGTGTGGTGCCTCTGCAATCGGAGTGGCGGGTTAGCGCCGATACTGCCTACGTGCATATTGCCGGTAATGAAACCATCGGTGGTCTGGAGTTCGATTTTATCCCGGAACTGGGCGATATTCCGCTGGTGAGTGATGCCTCTTCCCATATTCTCTCGAAGCCGGCGGACGTCAGCCGTTTTGGCCTCATTTATGCCGGTGCCCAGAAGAATATCGGGCCGGCCGGTCTGACTCTGGTTATTGTTCGTGAAGACCTCATCGGTCATGCGCCAGCCGGTACTGCAACCATGCTGGACTACGCCGTGCATGCCAAAGAGGGCTCCATGCATAATACACCTCCTACCTTTGCTATTTACGTGGCTGGTTTGGTGTTCAAGTGGTTGAAACAATTGGGTGGGCTGGACGCTATGGCGGAGGTCAATGCGCGTAAGGCCGCATTGCTGTATGCGGCGATTGATAACTCTGGCGGCTTCTATAACAACGCCATCGAGCACCGCAACCGCTCGCAGATGAACGTGCCCTTTACCTTGCACGATGCGGTATTGGACGCGATATTCCTGAAAGAGGCGGATGAGCAGGGGCTCCTCCAGCTCAAGGGGCACCGCCTGCTCGGTGGTATGCGCGCTTCTATCTACAACGCCATGCCGGAGGCCGGGGTGCGGGCGCTGGTCGACTTCATGCGGGATTTTGCCCGCCGTCAGGGTTAGGGAGGCAACTTGTCCGCGACTGTACGAACGTTGCCTGAATTGCGCGCCGCTATTGATGTCGTAGACGGAGAAATCCTCCATTTGCTGGCAGAGAGAGGCCGCTTGGCGGCCGAAGTAGGTGAAGTCAAACGCGCCGCTGATGAGACAAATTTCTACCATCCTGATCGGGAGTCCGAAATTCTCCGTCGGCTGATGGCCGAGAATCCCGGACCCTTCTCTGCGGAGCAAATCGCCACTATCTTTCGCGAAATCATTTCTGCTGGCCTGGCCCTGGAAGAGCCGTTACAGGTGGCCTATCTCGGGCCGGCAGGCACCTTCACGCAAATGGCTGCGCAAAAGCATTTCGGGCGGGCTGCGGTGTTGCAACCCACCACGGGGATTGCCGAGATTTTTCTTTTGGTGGACAGTGGGCAGGCGCAGTTCGGCGTGGTGCCGGTGGAAAACAGCACCGAGGGTTCTGTCAATCTCAGCCTCGATCTGCTACTGGATTATCCGCTGCATATTTGCGGTGAGGTGCAGTTACGCATCGTCCATAATCTGGTGGCTAAATGCTCCATGGATGCGATCCAACGGGTCTATGTGCACTACCAGACTCGTGCCCAGTGTCGCCAGTGGCTTGCCGCACACCTACCGCAGGTACAATTGGTGGACGTCCCCAGTAATGCCGTGGCTGCTGAACGCGCAGCGGCGGATGCAGAGGGTGGCGCTATTTCCACTACCGTGGCTGCCGAGGCTTACGGCCTCGATATTCTGGCCGCCAGTATTGAAGACAATCCCGAGAACACCACGCGCTTTTTGGTGATCGGTAAGATCAGTACCCGCTCCACAGGGAACGACAAGACCAGTCTGGTGGTAGCCGCGGCCAATCGCCCGGGGAGCCTGCATGCGCTGCTGTCGCCATTGGCCGATGCGGGGATCAGCCTCACGCGCATTGAGTCGCGACCGGCACGCTCCGCTGTTTGGGAGTATGTCTTTTATCTCGATCTGCTCGGTCATCGTCAAGATGCCGCCATTGCACCGGTGCTGGATGCCCTTGCGCAACAGGCGTCTTTCTATCGTTGTCTCGGCAGTTATCCCAGAGCGGTATTTTAATGCGCAATAAATATCTGGAATATGCGGCAGCGGGGGTGTCTGACTTGCGTCCTTATCAGCCGGGTAAACCCTTGGCGGAACTGGAACGGGAACTGGGTATCCGTGATGCCATCAAACTGGCCTCCAATGAAAATCCGCTGGGACCCAGCCCCGCGGCGCTGGCGGCTATCCGCGATGCGCTGCCCACCCTGGCCCTGTATCCCGAGGGGTCGGCGCCGGAGTTGCGCGCACTGCTGGCATATCAGTTGGATCTGGACCCGCGGCAATTTATCTTCGGCAACGGTTCTGATCAGGTGGTGGAGTTTGCTGTACGCGCCTTTGCCGGGCCGGGCACCGAGGTGATTGTTTCCCAGTATGCCTTTGCTGCTTACGCCATTGCCGCGCAGGCGAACGGAGCGACCCTGCGGATTGCCCCTGCGCGGGATTACGGCCATGATCTGGATGCCATGGCCGGCCTGCTCAACGCAAAAACCCGGCTGGTGTTTATCGCCAACCCCAACAATCCCACGGGTACCCACCTTTCTGCTGAGGCACTGGAGGCCTTTGTCGACAGCGTGCCCTCACATGCCCTGGTGGTGCTGGATGAGGCTTACCTGGAACTGATGGATACCGCGGATTATCCCGACGGTAAGCTATGGCTGCGGCGCTTCAGCAACCTGATAGTTACCCGGACCTTTTCTAAGGCCTATGGGCTGGCAGGCCTGCGTTGCGGTTACGGCATCGGCCACCCTGACCTGATAGCGGTGCTGGAGCGGGTTCGTCAGCCCTTTAATGTTAATACGTTAGCGCAGGTGGCAGCGCACGCTGCGCTCACCGACCGCGCCCATCTACAGGCTACCCTGGCCAACAATCGCCAAGGGATCGTGGCCCTCCGCGACGGATTACGTAATCTTGGATTGACAATCCTGCCGCCTGCAGGCAACTTTACCGCCTTTGCCGTACCGGGGGGGGGGCAGCGTGTCTACGACGCGCTGTTGCATCGGGGCGTAATCATCCGGCCGCTTACCCCTTACGGCATGCCGGATCATCTGCGGGTCAGTGTTGGTCTGCCGGTGGAAAATCAACGTTTTCTAAAAATGCTGGGCGAGGTCCTGTAATTTTATGATCGTCATTGTTAAGCCACAAGCTACCGCAGAGCAGATGGAGCAGTTGCTGGAGCGTATCCGCCAGTTTGGCCTGCAGCCCATGGTCAGTACCGGTTCCGAGCGCACCGTGGTGGGCCTGTTAGGAGATGAACGGTTGCTGCCCGAGGGAGCCTTGGAATCTTTGCTTGCTGTGGAACAGGTCATGCCTATTCTTAAACCCTACAAACTCGTTAGTCGTGAGTTCAAATCCACCGACACCGTGATCGAGGTGCGTGGTGTGCCCATCGGCGGCAATCAGATTCAAGTGATCGCTGGCCCCTGTTCGGTCGAAACACCTGAACAGATGCGCAGCTCCGCAGAAGCCGTCAGGGCGGCAGGCTGCCGCCTGATGCGTGGCGGAGCTTTCAAACCTCGCACCAGCCCCTACACCTTTCAGGGCGTGGGCGATGAAGGCCTGGATTATTTTCGGGCCGCTGCGGATGCCGTCGGTTTGCCCATCGTCACCGAGCTGATGGATGTCCGCAAGATTGATCTTTTCCTCGAAAAAGGGGTGGATATCATTCAGATCGGCACGCGCAACATGCAGAATTTTGATCTCCTCAAAGAAGTCGGTCGCCTGGATGTGCCGGTTATCCTTAAACGTGGCCTGAGTGCTACCATCAAGGAATGGCTCATGGCGGCTGAATATATTGCTGCTCACGGCAATCACCGGATTATTTTCGCCGAGCGTGGTATTCGCACCTTTGAGACGGCCTATCGCAATGTCCTCGATGTCACCGCTATACCGGTCCTCAAGCGGGAGACGCATCTGCCGGTTATCGTCGATCCCAGTCACGCGGGCGGTAAGGCCTGGCTGGTGCCGCAATTGTCCAAGGCGGCCATTGCGGCTGGTGCAGATGGTTTGCTGGTGGAGTCGCATCCCTGTCCCCAAGAAGCCTGGTGCGATGCCGATCAGGCCTTGAGTCCGGAGCAACTCATGACACTGATGGGTGATCTGCGCAAGATTGCCGAGGCCATCGGCCGCGAGCTCTAGCATGCCAGACTTTCCCTTCCAACGGGTCGCCATTGTCGGCCTTGGCCTGATAGGGGGAAGTGTCGCCAAAGCCCTGCGCGCGGCGGATTTCAGCGGAACAGTCTGGGGCGTGGTCGCGGATAAGGAAGAAGCAAGGCGGATTCGTAAGGCAGCAGGTAAGTGGCAGGTCAAGCTGAGTCATGTCCTTGCCCCCGCATTGCAGGACGCTGACCTGGTCATTTTGGCCACGCCTCCGCAGGTGCTCATGGCGCAGTTGCCAGAGGTGGCGCGTCTGGCGTCTCCAACGGCAGTGGTTAGCGATGTCGCGAGCATCAAAGTGCCGGTAGCGCAGCTCGGTGCTCGGCTTTTAGGGAATCGTTTTGTGGCGGCACATCCCTTGGTGGGTGGCGAAAAAACCGGCTTTGGTGCGGCTCGGAAGGGGCTCTATCAGGGCGCACGAGTGATCTTGACCCCGTTGCCGGGTCAGGCAGACGGGTCCCTGGAGGCTATGCGCACATTCTGGCAAATGTTCGGAGCCACCATCGTTCAAATGACGCCGGAAGCCCACGATCATGCTTTGGCTGCCACCAGCCATGTGCCACATCTGCTGGCTTTTGCCTACATGGCAGGTTTGGAGGATCAGGCGAATGTGCTGCAGCAATTGGCGGGTGGCGGTCTGCGCGACTTTTCCCGTATCGCCGCCTCGGATCCCCTGCTCTGGGCCGAGATCCTCTGGGAGAATCGTGCCGCTGTCCGCCAGCATTTGAGCACGGTGCAAAGGACTCTTGGCGCCGCCGAGCGGATGCTGGCGGGTAACGATGCCCAGGCGCTGAATGATCTGCTGGGACGTGGTCAGCGCTGCCGACAAAAATTTCAATTTCCTCCGGTGCATTCCTGAATTATGTCCAGATATCTTGTACATCCAGGTGGTCAGCTCAAAGGTCGTTTTTCGGTCCCCGGCGACAAATCCATTTCCCATCGTGCCGTTATTCTTGGCGCGCTTGCCGAAGGCATCACCGAAGTAGAGGGGTTGCTGGAGGGTGCGGACGTGCTCGCCACCATCGCCGCATTTCGCGCGATGGGCGTCGAAATGGAAGGGCCGAATAATGGGCATTTGCGCATACAGGGTGCCGGCCTGCATGGGTTGCATGCGCCTGCTGTCCCGTTGGATTGTGGAAACTCCGGTACGGCCATGCGTCTGCTGGCGGGGGTGCTGGCCGGGCAGGCTTTTTCCAGCACTTTGATTGGCGACACCAGTTTGCAGAAGCGACCGATGGGCCGCTTGCTGAACCCGTTGCGTGCCATGGGCGCGGAAATCACCGCGCAGGAGGGCAGGGCACCCTTGCATATTCATGGACGGCCCCTGCATGGCATCGAGTATGCGCTGCCGGTGGCTAGCGCCCAGGTCAAATCCGCCGTGCTGTTGGCCGGAGTGTATGCCGACGGGCAAACCTGCGTGACCGAGCCCGCGCCCACCCGCGATCACAGCGAGCGGATGCTGCAAGGCTTCGGCTATCCATTGGAGCGTCAGGGTCCACGCATTTGTCTGCGCAGCGGTGGTCAGTTGCACGGGCAGTCGCTGCAGGTGCCGGGCGATATTTCTTCGGCGGCTTTCTTCCTGCTCGGTGCCACTATCGCGCCGGGCTCCGATCTCACCCTGGAAGGTGTTGGTATCAATCCGACCCGGACCGGTATCATCGAAATCCTCACCCGCATGGGTGCTCGGATTGACCTGACCGCCTTGCGCGAAGTGGGCGGTGAGCCGGTCGCCGATATCCGCGTCCGCTATGCACCGTTGCAAGGCATCGCTATCCCTCCCCGTCTGGTACCTCTGGCTATTGATGAGTTTCCCGCGCTGTTCATAGCGGCGGCGTGTGCGAAGGGGCAGACGGTGATTACCGGCGCCGAAGAACTCCGTGTCAAGGAAAGTGACCGCATCGCGGTGATGGCTGGTGGGCTGCGTGCACTGGGTGCCACTATAGAAGAGCGCGCGGATGGAGCCATTATCAGCGGATCACCGCTGCTGGGTGGCCAGGTAAACAGTCACGGAGATCATCGTATCGCGATGGCCTTCGCTATGGCGGCACTGGTGGCGCAAGGGGATATCGAAATTCTCGACTGTGCCAATGTGGCTACGTCCTTTCCGAGTTTTCCCGCTCTGGCACAGCAGGCCGGGTTGTTGCTAGAGATGGTAAGCGCATGAATATCATCCCCGTCATCACCCTGGATG
>NZ_JBYCKR010000207.1:0-7939 GCF_057473505.1 Acidithiobacillus sp. TH-A35
TGCATCGTCTCTAAAAACGGGTGATAGCAGCGGAGTACGGCATCGTCGATGACGTGGGGGAAGTTGCCGACAGGCTGGTGGGCATGGACGCCCAGGAGGAGCGGGGTGCTGTGGGTCATTCAGGGTCCTTCGCGTGGGTGCGGCGCATGGTACCACCGGCCTCCGCCGCGCCGCCGCCGTGGCTGATGGGCTCGCTGAGGTTGTCGGGGGCGGGGATTTGCATCAGGGTGTATAGCTTGCGGAGGTTAAGACGATACAGATGATCGAAATCGCGAACCGAGTCTGAGGGATTGTAATCACCCAGCCACCAGAACCAGTCGGAGCCCTCACAGCGGCCAAGCTGTTCGAGGATGCGGGCCTGCTGCTCCGCAGGAAATTGCCCGATATGCTGATCCACATCCTGTTTGGCGGCGCAGAGCAGGTCCCAGGCGCGGTTTTTGGCGGCCTCGCCAATCCAGGTGCTGAAGCTGCCGTAGACCCAGCTCCCTGCGGCCAGTCGGGGTATGCTCTTGATGCCGCCGGGATGGTGGCTGACGAAGTCGCTGAAGGTACACATCTGGATGTGGGGGTGATTAGCCAGGGATTTATAGAGCTCCGAGAGAAAGTAATAGCCATTGTAGGGATAGTATTCCCAGGCATTTTCGCCATCGAGAATAACACTGACGACCGGGTTTTCTTCGTGCTCCGTCTGCCGCCATATGGCTTCCAGTTTGTGGATAAAGTCCGTGACGGCATCGTGCCCGGACCAGGTTTTGTAATCGAAGCCGATGGTGTCGGAGAGGGCATCATCGCGGAAGAAGAGCGCAGGGCCTTGCCCTTGCAGTTGATAGGGGCGGTACAAGTATTCCGCCCGGCCGCGGGGGGCGCTGTCATCCTCGCCGAGGAGCAGGCTGTGGGCCAGTACGCCTTCACCAGAGGCCGTCCAGCGCACACCGGCGCTGCCGAGCATTTCGACAAAGGCGGCAGAGATGCCCCCTTCTGCGGGCCAGATACCCTGCGCCGACACCCCGAAATGCGGGGAATGGCTATTCTGCGCCCGTTCGATGTGCCAGCGCGCGCGCTCAGCGCCGCCGGGGTAGGCTGGGCAGGCAGGCAACGGTGCGTCCGCCACCGCTTCTCGCGCCGCCGTGAAGTCGAGCAGCAGCGGGCCGATGGGGTGGTAGTAGGGGGTGGTGGAAATTTCGATGCGCCCCGCTTCTGCCAGAGCGCGATACCGGGGAATCAGGCCGGCGATGAGTTCACCGAGAAAGGCCACCAGTTGCCGACGGTCTTCCTGGCTGAAACCGCGGCCTTTCGCGAACAGCGACTGGAGAAAAGGGCTGCCACGCCGCACGGTTTCCCCGGTCCAGGCCAGGTGATACCAGACCAGGAGGTCCGCAATATATTGTACCGAAAGGTAATCCGCTATCTCGGTCACGTCTTCTTGCATGAGCTGATAAATCTCATGCAGGCGACGATAGGGCGGGAAGGGGGTGAGCATGTGCTCATGGTCGAGGCGAAAGCATTGCTCCAGAAGAAAATGCCGCTGCTCGTTCGACAGTGCTGCCTTGAGATCTTCCGTGGCGAGTGCAATCAGCAGCGGATCGCGGAACTGTCCGCTCTGGAATTGCGCGGTATAGTCCTCCAACTGCTCGACCAATATCGGCACGAAGTTGAACACCCCCCGGGCGAGGGGATTCTCCTCATAGTGCCCCACCATGTCCGCATAGTCTTTGCAGGCATGCAGATAGGTCCACGGCAAGGTGTAGAAGCCGTCGGCATCGCGGTAATCGGGCTGGTGCATGTGCCAACAGAAAATGACATGAAGCGCGCGTGCCGGGGGCATAGGGACTACCTCACAAAATGTAGTTGCTGGCCAAGTAGCTCCGGGGTAATCAGGGTCACGCCGTTGGGCGTGCGATAGAAACGGCGGGCGTCTTCGGTCGGATCTTCACCGACCACCAGCCCGTGCGGGATAATAGTACCCTTGTCCACTACCACCTTGCGCAGGCGTGCACCTTCGCCCATGCGCACGTTGGGCAGGATGACCGAGTCTTCAATCAGGGTGTGTCCGTCATTGACCCGCACGTTGGAGAAGAGCAGGGAGCGGCGGACGGTGGCGCCGCTGATGATGCAGCCGCCGGAAACAATGCTGTCCAGCGCCATGCCTCGGCGGCCTTCATCGTCGAACACGAATTTGGCCGGCGGTAATTGTTCCTGATAGGTCCAGATCGGCCAGCGGCTGTCATAGAGGTCAAGATCGGGAGTGACGTGTACGAGGTCGATATTGGCGGCCCAGTAGGCATCCACCGTGCCCACATCCCGCCAGTAACAGCGGCTGTTGCTTCCCCCGGAACTGGCAACGCAGCTATTGCGGAAGCGATGCGCGATCACCCGGTAGCGCGAGACCATATAAGGGATGAGGTCGTTGCCGAAGTCGTGGGTGGAATCGGGGCTGTCGGAATCGCGAATGAGTTGTTCATAGAGGAAGTCGGTGTTGAATACGTAGATACCCATGCTCGCCAGGGCGCGATCGGGATTGCCGGGGGTGGGGACTGGATCCTGGGGCTTTTCGGTAAAGGCGGTGACACGATCCTCGCTGTTGACGGACATCACGCCGAAGGACTTGGCCTCTTCCAGGGGCACTTCGATGCAGGCGACACTCATGTCGGCTTGGCTTTGGACGTGCTCGGCGAGCATCTGCCCATAGTCCATTTTATAAATATGATCTCCCGCCAGGATAATCACATAGCGCGGCCTGTGGGCGCGGAGGATGTCGATATTCTGGAAAATGGCGTCGGCGGTGCCCTTGTACCAGCCGGTGTTCATGCGCTGCTGAGCGGGAAGAATCTCGGTGAACTCGCTGAACTCGCCGCGAAGAAAACCCCAGCCAAGCTGGATGTGACGGATGAGGCTATGGGATTTGTACTGAGTGAGGATACCAATGCGACGAATACCGGAGTTAAGGCAGTTGGAGAGGCAGAAGTCGACGATGCGGAATTTACCGCCGAAGGGGACGGCGGGTTTGGCGCGCCAGTCGGTCAGCGGACCGAGGCGACTGCCTCGCCCCCCGGCGAGTACCAGAGCTAGGGTATTCTTGGTCAGGTTGCTGACGAAGCGGGGTGAATTGGCTACTCCGAGACTGCCTTCTTCCGACATGACCCTCTCCTTTTTTGGCATAGGCATGGCCCCACCTGCAGTATAGGTGAGATTGCCGATGCGCTGGCTTTTAAGGTACTGAACTTAACCTGTGGCGGCAAGGACTCTGTACATGAAAAGGTCGCGCCTCCGGTGGAGCAGAACTGCGCTCTGGATGTGTTATGCTCAGAAGGCGGTGGCATGATATCAAAGCGAAAACGAGTTCACCCCGGATGGCGGGTAGAGGAGGGTGCGGTGACGGCAATGCAAAAGCGCGGCAGTACAGCGACCGATCTGTCCGGCGAAAGCGAAGACTGCTCGGCTATCCGCGCGGCGCGTCATCACGACCCCTTCGCCTGGCTGGGCCAGCATGTAGCCGGTCAGCAGGCCGTGCAGAGGGCCTTTCTGCCCGGAGCGTTCGGTGTTGAGATACAGACGCCAGCGGGATGGGTGGCTATGGAGCAGAACCATCACGATGGTATTTTCACACGTCAGGGCGAAGCCATAGCGCTGCCGTACCGCCTGCGTTGGGAGGACCGGCATGGGCTTCACGAACGCTACGATCCCTATGTCTTCGGTCCGGTGCTGGGGGATCTGGAGGTTTATCTTTTCGGCGAGGGGCGCCTTTATGAAGCCTATCGTCATCTCGGCGCGCATCGTCGCCATCACGAGGGGGTGGATGGGGTATTATTCGCCGTTTGGGCGCCCAATGCCGAGCGGGTCAGCGTCGTCGGCGATTTCAATGATTGGGACGGCCGCGCTCATCCCATGCGCGCGCGCGGCCAGAGCGGCATCTGGGAACTGTTTGTCCCCGATCTGGCTGTTGGCGAAATCTACAAATTTGAGCTGCGCCACCGCGATTCCGGGGTCGTCTTTGTCAAGACCGACCCCTATGCCCATGCTTTTGAGCTCAGACCCAGCACCGCGGCGCGGGTGGTGGAGACAGGCCACGTTTGGGCCGATCAGGATTGGATGGCGGCGCGCGCTGGCCAGGACTGGCAGCATGCCCCCATGAATATCTACGAGGTGCATCTCGGTTCCTGGCAGCGTGACGCGGGGGGCCATTTTCTCAGTTATGCGACGCTGGCGGAGCGCCTGGTGGCCTACTGTAAAGACATGGGCTATACCCACATTGAGCTGATGCCGGTGATGGAGCACCCTCTGGATGAATCCTGGGGCTACCAGGTGAGCGGTTATTTTGCGCCCACCAGCCGTTTTGGTACACCCGATGATTTCCGTGCCTTTGTAGACCACTTTCACCAGGCGGGTATCGGCGTGCTCCTGGACTGGGTGCCGGGGCATTTCCCTAGGGATGACTGGGGGCTGGCGCGTTTTGACGGCACCGCGCTGTATGAACATGCCGACCCGCGCGAGGGTGAGCACAGCGACTGGGGCACTTACATTTTCAACTTCGGGCGCAATGAGGTGCGCGGTTTCCTGCTGGCTAATGCCTGTTACTGGGCGGATAGTTTCCATATCGACGGGTTGCGCGTGGATGCGGTGGCGTCCCTGCTCTACCGCGATTATTCGCGCCAGGAAGGCGAGTGGATTCCCAACCAGTACGGTGGCCGGGAGAATCTGGAGGCCATTGATTTTCTGCGCGAGATGAATGTGGTCCTCAATGAGCGCCATCCGGGTATCCTCACTATTGCCGAAGAATCCACGTCCTGGCCAATGGTCTCCCGCCCCACCTATGTGGGCGGCCTCGGTTTTTCTATGAAGTGGAATATGGGCTGGATGAATGACACCCTCGCTTATCTGGAGCAGGACCCGGTCTACCGCCGCTTTCACCAGAACGATCTGACCTTCAGCCAGCTTTACGCCTATACGGAAAACTTTGTGTTGCCCCTGTCCCATGACGAAGTGGTGCACGGCAAGCGTTCACTGCTGGACAAAATGCCGGGGGATGCCTGGCAGCGTTTTGCCAACCTGCGTTTGCTCTTCAGTTACCAGTTCGCCCATCCCGGCAAAAAACTGAATTTTATGGGCAACGAGTTCGGCCAGGGACGGGAGTGGGATTGCGGGCAGGCCCTGGACTGGGACCTGCTGCATTGGGACTGGCATCAGGGTATTCAGCGATTGAGCCGCGATCTGGCGCATCTATATCGGGATATCCCGGCTTTGCATGTGCAGGACTTTCACAGCGAGGGCTTCTCCTGGGTGGATTGTCACGATGCCGACCAGTCCGTATTGAGTTTTCTGCGCTGGGATCGGGATGGCGGTTTCGTGCTGGCCGTGTTCAATTTTACGCCGGTGCCACGGCACAATTATCGCCTGGGGGTGCCAGCGGCGGGCCGGTATCATGAGATCTTCAACAGTGACGCGGGCGCTTATCACGGCGGCAATATCGGTAACTTGCCGCAGCAGGCGCAGGCCCAGACATGGATGGGCCTGCCCCATTCGCTGGAACTGGTGCTGCCGCCTCTCGGGGCGATTTATTTACAGTTGACCGGGACAGAATGACCCTGGGGGTGACGATGTTTATGGTCTATGTCGTCATTGCTTTTGGCGCCGGGCTGGCGGAGCTTTTTACGGGTACGTTCTACCTGGCGGCGGTGGCGCTGGCGGCTCTGTTTACGGCTATCACCGGGCTGCTTTTGCCGGGTACGGTGTTGCACTGGGTTTTTTTCGGGTTTTGTCTGGTCTTGCTGCCCACCGGACTGTGGCTACGTCATCGTTTAGCTGCTAAAACCAAAAATCTCGGCGACTTTGATCTGGGGCAGGGCGTGGATGTTGTCAGCGGGCCGGACAGCAATCAGCAATACAGTGTGCGTTATCGCGGTGCCGAGTGGCTGGCGGTTGTAGACGATGGTCCTTCCCCTTGCCCGGGCGACCGGGCCGTCATCATCGCCAAGACGGATAACTTGCTACATTTAGGTGTGCTACCCCGACAAAATTCTGGCAAGGAGCCATTATGTCCTCCCTCATCGTTATCCTGATTGTTGTTGTTGCGGCCTTCTTCATTCTGCGCACCACCATCCGGGTCGTGCCTCAACAGCGCGCTTGGGTCGTCGAGCGCCTTGGTAAATATCATGCAGTGCTGGAGCCGGGGCTGAATTTTATCATCCCTTTTCTGGACCGCATTGCTTTCCGTTTTGACATGCGCGAGGTGCCCATGGAGGTGCCAGCGCAGGTCTGTATCTCCTTTGACAACACCACTATGACCGTAGATGGGGTACTTTATTTGCAGATTACCGATTCGGTAAAAGCGGCTTACGGCTCCAGTAATCCCTTCACGGCGGTTATCCAACTGGCGCAGACCACCATGCGTTCAGAGATCGGCAAATTGCATCTGGATGCGGCGCTTTCGTCCCGACAGTTGCTGAATACGGCCGTTGCTTCATCGGTGGACGAGGCGGCGATTAACTGGGGCGTCAAGGTGCTGCGCTATGAAATCAAGGATATTACTCCGCCCCAGGAGATCATCCGCGCGATGGAGCTGCAGATTACTGCCGAGCGGGAAAAGCGGGCACTGATTGCCAAGTCCGAGGGGCAACGGCAGCAGCAGATCAACACCTCCGAGGGACAACGTCAGCAGGACATCAACGTCGCGGATGGTCGCAAACAGGCGGAAGTGTTGCGCGCCCAGGGTGAAGCCGCAGCCATCCAGTTGGTTGCCGAAGCCACCGCCGCCGCCATCCGCGTCATCGGCGACGCGGCGCGGGCGCCGGGTGGTATTGAGGCCTTGCAGATGCAGCTCGCCAAGGATTACATCGAAAAATGGGGCAACCTCGCCAAGGCGAGCACCAGCCTGGTGATCCCGGCGGATCTGGGCAATATCGGTGCACTGGTGGGTACGGCGCTGTCCATGGTCAAGCAGCAGGGCGGGGCAGCGAAAGCTTGAACACCGCCTGAGGCGCCCGCGAAACCCGGATTCACGGGGGCGAAGTGAGGAGGGATATTGCTATGGAGCCTGGGTCAAATGGTCCCAGGCACTGCTTCCGGCCAGGCCGCATTGTCCAGCCAGACATCGGCTGCTGTGCCTACCAGTGCGGCGGGAATGGATTCGCCCCGTAACCAGGCCGCGAGTGCCATCCGCTTGCCGCTGCCCGTGGTCAGAAAAAACATCTCCCGCGTGTACTGTAATCGCCAGCCGCTCAGGCTCACCCTTTGGGGCGGCGCCTTGGCGGCATCGTGGATGGCGAGGGTGGCGGGGCTGCTTTTTCCCAGGCCCCAGTCGTGGCTGGGGAAAAGGCTGGCCGTATGGCCATCCTCCCCCATTCCCAGCAGGACCAGATCGAAGGCATGCGGCGGAAGCACTGCGGCGTAGTCGCGGGCGGCCACTTCGGCACCCCGCTCGGCCGGGATGTGATGAATTTGTCGCGCCGGAATGGGTACCTGGGACAGCCAGACGGTGTCCAGCATCAGGCTGTTGCGCTCCGGGTCCTGGGGCGGCAGACAGCGCTCATCCCCATGATAGAGGTGCCAGCACTGCCAGTCCCGGCCCAGTTGCGGAAGCATGGCATAAGCCGCGCGGGGGGTGTTGCCGCCGGCAACCACCAGATGGAAGGCGCCGCGCGCGGCAATAGCCTCTTGGGCCATACGCGCGATGGCTGCTGCCAATCTCTGGGCGAGGGCTGCGGTATCAGGATGAATATGCCAGGTGTTGCGGTTCCGGGCTGCTTCCATGTTGATGCACTCCTGTGTGTTCCGGATGATGATCTGCAGGCGTGGTATTCCCCCCGGATCTTTTGCCAGAAAGGATAGCCGCACTTTGCGGCTTGGGTCTATGATGCTGGCTATTGAATATTGCCCTAAAGGAGGTAGAGATGGGTGGTCTGGAGGACTGGGTAGGCAATACCCCCTTATGTGAACTTCGGCG
>NZ_JBYCKR010000208.1:0-2270 GCF_057473505.1 Acidithiobacillus sp. TH-A35
GAGCAACGCAAGGGCGGCGAGGGGCAAAAGTGCTACCGGTCCCTGCGGTTTTCTGGTCATGGGCACGGCTCCGGATCGGCAGAAAATATGAGGCACATCTGTATGGAAAAACCAGAACAGGTGTGTTCCCGCCCAGGTGCGTGCCAAAGGAAGGGGTTCACCACCCTGATATAAAAAAGGTATTAGGGGTGTGGCTTGGCGCGATCGTACTGTACGGGCCAGGTGAGGTCTACGCCCAGTTCCTGTGCTGCATGCAGGGGCCAGTAGGGATTGCGCAGCAGTTCACGCGCCAAAGCCACGGCATCAGCCTGCTCGGTAACAAGGATGTGTTCCGCCTGTATGGCCTCGGTGATGAGGCCGACGGCGACGGTAGGTATGCCCACCTTCTGCCGGATAGCGCTGGCGAAGGGCGTCTGGAAGCCGGGACCGGCGGGAATGATCGCATCCGGCGTCATGCCACCGCTGCTGCAGTCGATGACGTCAACACCACGGTCCTTCAGTGCTTTTGAGAGGACGACAGACTGCTCCAGGTCCCAGCCACCGGGTACCCAGTCGGTGGCGGAAATTCTTACCCAGAGGGGCAGATCTTCGGGCCAGACCGCGCGCACGGCAGCTGCGATTTCCAGCGACAGGCGCATGCGGTTTTCCAGGCTGCCGCCGTAGTTGTCGGTCCGCTGGTTGCTGATGGGAGAAAGAAAGCTGTGCAGCAGATAGCCGTGGGCCATGTGCAGTTCCAGGACCTCGAATCCCGCCGTCAGCGCACGCTGCGCCGCGGCCACAAAGTCCTTGCGCACTTTCTCCAGGTCTTGAGCGTCCATGGCGTGGGGCGGCGTGTGGCTATGGCTGAAGGGTAGGGTGCTGGGTCCCAGAGGTTTCCAGCCACCCTCGGCATCGGGCGCAATGGGGTGGCCACCGAGGAAGGGTGGCCGGGTGGATGCCTTTCGTCCCGCATGGGCGACCTGGATGGCGGTGACCGCCCCCTGCGCCTTCATGAACGCGACGATGGGGGCAAGCGCCTGCGCCTGTGCATCCGTCCAGATGCCGAGGTCCTGTGGGGAAATGCGACCCTCTGGGCTGATGGCCGCCGCTTCGACCATGACCAGCCCGGCGCCACCCACAGCACGGCTGCCGAGGTGCACCATGTGCCAGTCCCCTGCGACGCCATCGGGTGTGGAATACTGGCACATGGGCGCCACGCAGATGCGGTTGCGCAGGGTGACGCTGCGCAAGGTCCAGGGCGAGAACAGCTTGTGGGTCATGCAGACGCTCCGAGATAACGGGTGAAGTGGTCAAGGGTCAGGCGCCAGCCTTCCTTCGCAGCCTCGGGACGGAAGCTGTCCCGGGGATCGGCAAAGAAGCCGTGGGGCGCGCCCGGAAACACCGTCAGGGTATAGCGCTTCCGGGCGGTGCTGAGCGCAGTGGCAATGCGGCCGTGTTCTTCGGGGGTGATGGACTGGTCTTCGGTACCATAGAGCAGCAGCAGCGGCGCCTGCATCTGATCTACCAGATGCAGCACCGGGTTGCGTCCGACGAAATCCTGGTCGGGAGCAATACCGCCGCCATAAAAGGCGACCGTGGCGCGAAGCCGGTCTGCATGGACGGCATTGGCCATGAAGGCGTAGCGTCCGCCCATACAGAACCCCAGCGCGCCGATGGCGTCCTTCCGCACCTCGGCGCGCTGCTGCAGCGCCTGGATGGCCAAGCCCGCCTCCCGCATGGCCACTTCGTCGTTCAGCGTTTTGAGATGGCCGATGGCGTTGGCGAAATCGGAATATTCATAAGTCTTGCCGTGATACAGGTCGGGCACTATGGCGCAATAACCGGCTTGGGCGAGACGTTCGGCCACGTCCTGAAAGTGTGCGTTGACGCCGAAGGCTTCGATGAAGACCAGTACGGCAGGGTGTGGACCCGCGTCGGTGGGGCGGGCATACCAGGCCCGCGGACCGTTTTCCAGTTGAATCCATTCAGATGAGATCTGCGACATGATATCTCCTTGCTACAGTCAGGAAGCGGAAAATGATGCGGCGTCGAATAGTAAGCCGATGTGCACGGCCCGATACGGGGTACCCTTCAGGCGGCCAGTGACTGGACGTAAAGTTGCAGTTGTCGCAGACAGCGCTGATAGGCTTCGACGGATTGCGCATTTTTGCCTAGGCCGACGCAGCCTTCAATCGCGGCAACGATGAAGAGCGCCACCTCTTTCGCCTCAACATCGGCGCGCACCTTGCCGGCGGCCTGCCCCTCGGCCAGGGCGGTGGCCATGACCGCGA
>NZ_JBYCKR010000209.1:0-3146 GCF_057473505.1 Acidithiobacillus sp. TH-A35
TCTTGCAAGCGCTCCATGCCCAGAATTTCTTTAGCCAGATTCAGCACCTGACCCGGCTTCAGCATCTCTGCCCCCAATGAAACCGCCCGCCCGTCAATTTTCATGACCGGCGGCGAGCCTACGGTGAGGTAAAGGTCAGAGCCGTTTTTTTCCACCATCAAGACCAGCAGATCATCTAGTACAGACATAAATTATCCTCAGGCCACATTCATAAAACTGTCTTTGTTCTGTACCCTACGCAGGGCATCTTCGCGGGTCACTTTGTGGGCACGCACCAAGTCGGCAAGACACTGGTCGAGGGTTTGCATGCCCTGATTTTGTCCGGTCTGGATCACCGAGTACATCTGCGCCACCTTATTTTCGCGAATGAGGTTACGGATAGCCGGAGTGGCAATCATAATTTCATGCGCGGCGACCCGGCCTTTGCCATCGGCCGTTTTGAGCAGGGTCTGAGAAATAACTGCACGCAGGGATTCTGACAGCATCGCGCGAACCATATCCTTTTCTCCCCCAGGGAAGGAATCGACAATACGGTCGATGGTTTTCGGCGCAGAACTGGTATGCAGCGTCGCAAACACGATATGGCCCGTTTCCGCCGCGGTCAGAGCCAGACGCATGGTCTCTAAGTCACGTAATTCGCCCACCAGAATAATATCGGGATCTTCGCGTAAAGCTGAGCGCAGGGCATTTTCAAAGGAGTGGGTGTTGGCGCCTACCTCGCGTTGGTTGATGAGACATTTCTTGGGGGTATGTAGAAATTCGATGGGATCTTCAATGGTGATAATGTGGTCAGCGCGATTCGCATTGATATGATCCACCATCGCTGCCAGCGTCGTTGATTTACCCGACCCCGTCGGCCCGGTGACCAGCACCAGTCCGCGCGGTACGTTGATGATCTCCGTAAAAGACTTGGGTGCATTGAGTTCCTCCAGACTGAGCACCTTGGCGGGAATCGTCCGGAATGCCGCCGCGGGTCCGCGGTCCTGGTTGAAGGCGTTAACCCGAAAACGCGCCACACCCGGCAGTTCATAGGCAAAGTCGATTTCCAGATTCTCCTCATATCCCTTCCGCTGAAAATCGTTCATGATGTCGTAAATCATGCTGTGTACGGTTTTTCTGTCCTGCGCCTCCACATTGAGTGAGCGGATATCGCCGTTGATCCGCAGCATAGGTGCCAGGCCTGCCGAAATGTGCGTATCCGAAGCGTTGTTCTTCACCGCGAAGGCAAGCAGTTCTGAAATGTCCATCATGTAACTCCCGAAATAAACGGCCCGTGATTTGGGACCAAAGGCTATTGAGCGTTACTATAGTCGACCTTGACCATTTCGCCCACGTCTGCCGGAGACCGATGCCCCTCGCCGAACGCCTAGCCCATGTGCAATGTGCGATTGCCGATCATCCACCGCAATGCCTGCTCGCCGCCAGCAAGCATGTCACAGCGGAAACGCTGCGTGGCGCCTATGCGCTCGGGCTCCGTCACTTCGGTGAAAACTACCTGCAGGAAGCCCTGGACAAGCAAACGGCACTGAGAGATTTGGATGGCGTCGTCTGGCATTTCATCGGCCGCATCCAGCGTAACAAGACTGCAGCATTGGCCCGGCATTTTGACTGGGTGGAGAGTGTAGACCGCCCACTCATCGCTGAACGACTCCATGCGGCGCGCGCGGGCATGGTGGCCCCGTTAAACGTGCTTATTGAGGTTGCCATCAGTGGAGAAGGCAGCAAAGGGGGTTGCGCGCCAGAAGAAGTTCCAGTATTGGCCCTCGCTATTTCCCGATTATCCCATTTGCGACTGCGCGGCCTGATGGCCCTGGTCCACCCGCAACCGGAGCGGGCAGGCGCCGACTTCCGCCGGATGGCAGAACTTTTCCTCACGCTGCAGCAGACCCAAGTTCATGCTGATCTGGATACCCTCTCCATGGGCACTTCGGCGGATTACCTCCAAGCCCTGCAACTCGGCGCCACCGAGATCCGTCTTGGCACCATCCTTTTCGGAACACGTACTCAGGAATCCTTATGATTACTCAGAATATTGTCTTCATTGGTGCCGGTAATATGGCAAGCGCCCTCATCGCCGGCCTACGGCACCAAGGCGTTGTGGGTGAGCAGATTCAGGTTCATGCCCCCAGCAGCGTGCGCCGTGAT
This sequence comes from Acidithiobacillus sp. TH-A35, assembly GCF_057473505.1. Lineage (NCBI taxonomy): Bacteria > Pseudomonadati > Pseudomonadota > Acidithiobacillia > Acidithiobacillales > Acidithiobacillaceae > Acidithiobacillus > Acidithiobacillus sp. TH-A35. The sequence goes on from NZ_JBYCKR010000209.1 coordinate 2,146, forward strand.
GCGCTTGCGGAAAAGTTCGGTATCCGTAGCCTACCGGCCGAGGCGCAGAACTTGCCGACCAACAGCGTGGTCATCTATGCCGCCAAGCCGAAGCAAATCTCGTCGGTGCTTGCGCTGTGGCGACAAGCCTTTGCCGATGCCGGGGTGCTCTTCCTCTCTGTCGCCGCTGGTATCGGCAGTGCGCGCATCGCCGCCGAACTGGATGCCGGGAGCGCCATCGTGCGAGGCATGCCCAACACCCCGGCGCAAGTCGGCGCCGGAGCGACCGCCCTTTACGCCCGCGATTCAGTGAACGCCGCGCAACGCCAGACCGCGGGTGCCATCATGTCCGCGGTGGGACAGATTTACTGGCTGAGCGATGAGTCGCTGATGGATGCCGTTACCGCACTCTCTGGAAGCGGCCCCGCCTACCTCCTGCTGTTTCTGGAGGCGCTCGAAGATGCTGCCGTGCTGCAAGGCCTGGACCGGCCCACCGCCCGTGCCCTCACCTTACAGACCGTGCTCGGGACCGCGCAAATGGCTGCTGCCAGCGTGCTAAGCCCGACCGAGTTACGCCATCAGGTCACCAGTCCGGGTGGCACCACGGCAGCGGGTTTAGCCGCCTGGGAAGAGCATCTGCGGCCACTGGCGCAGCGGGCCCTGGCAGCCGCGGCCGAGCGCAGCCGCGCTCTGGGCGGCACCAAAAAGGATGTACCATGACCGAACTGAGTATTATGGCAGCACGCCTTACCAACCTTGTCCTGACCTTACTGTTCTGGGCAATTCTCATCCGTGCCATATTGTCCTGGGTACAGCCCGATCCGCGCAACCCGGTCGTGCAGTTTCTGGATCGGCTTACCGGGCCCATTCTCTACCCTCTGCAACGGATCATTCCCCCCATCGGCGGCATTGACCTCAGCCCGCTGGCAGCCCTGTTGATTATCGAAGTGCTCAAGGGCCTGCTGGTTCATGCCATCCTCAATCTGGGCGGGTAAACCCTTTACGACGGATTGCGGCGCATG
>NZ_JBYCKR010000210.1:0-9850 GCF_057473505.1 Acidithiobacillus sp. TH-A35
CATGCCGGGTCAGCAGTTGCAGGGGAAAAACATGGGGCGCATGATGCCCGCCGACCATCACCCGCGGTAAATCCATGAGGTCAGCACCCGGCAAGACACGGCCCCGCCGCACCGTCACCGCGGCAACAAAGCCAGCGCGCCGGGCCGCCTCCCGTTCGCGCAGCCCCGCCGCACCATAGGGATAACAGAACTGAGTCACCGGCACCGCCAAAAGCCCTTCCAACTCGCGCTTGGATCCTGACACCTCGTCGTCCAACTCGGACTCACTCAGCTCCGGCAAACGGGGATGATGACGGCTGTGCGCCCCGATCTCCATTCCAGCCTCCCGCCAGCCATGTAGCTCATGCAGATTCATCAGTGGCTTATGTGTGCCTAACTGTTGTGCATCCCAGTAATTGTCGGTACCGATGGCGGCACTCACCACGTAGCAGGTTGCCGTAAAACCATGGCGCTGCAACACCGGCAAGGCATATTCGAGATTATCCCGATAGCCGTCATCCAGAGTAATCACCGCCACTTTGCCTTCCCGCTCTCCGCGCAGATAGGGCATGGCTGCAGACATGGACAGCCCTTGATAACCCAACCAGTGCAGTAACGCCATTTGCCGGGCAAAGCGCCGGGGGGAGATATAAAGGCCGCGCAGCTTGACCCCCTTGGGGGCCGTTGAGATATTGTGATACATCAGAATGGGAATGGGTTTCACGCGGGCGGATCAAAATGTACGGTGTGGCGCACCACGTAGGTCTTTTTATCCTGAGACTCATGATAGATGCGGGCCAGCATCTCGCCGAGGATGCCGGTGTTGAGGAATTGCAGCCCCGCGAGGAAAAACAGCACGCCGGCAATCAGCATAGGGCGCCCGGAGATTTCCGCACCAAAACCAAATTTATCGATGAAAAGATACAGCAGCATAGCCGAGCCGATGCTGAGCAGCGCCAGCCCGGTCACCCCAAAAAAATGCATCGGACGCTGGCTGTAGCCGAGAAAAAACTTCACAAACAGCAGGTCCACCAGCACCCGCAAGGTGCGGGTGATCCCATACTTGCTCCGCCCCGTCCGACGCGGATGATGGCGCACGGGCACCTCAACGATGCGATCCGTGTAAGTCAGGGTGGAAAGCCAGGCCGGGATGAAGCGATGCATTTCGCCATACAAGCGCACGCCCTTGATCACCGAGGCACGATAGGCTTTGAGGGTGCAACCATAATCATGCAAATAAACACCCGTGAGGCGGCGGATCAAACGATTGGCAATCCGCGACGGAATCTTGCGCAACAACAGACTGTCCTGCCGGTTTTTTCGCCAACCCGCCACCACATCCAGATTCTCCTCCAGCAAGCGCTGCGCCAGAGGCAGGATATCTTCCGGATCATTTTGCAGATCTGCATCCAGGGTCACAATCACTTCGCCCAGAGCCGCATCAATCCCCGCCTGCATCGCCGCAGTCTGTCCAAAATTTCGTTGCAGGTGGATGATTTTGAAACGCGCGCCGCGCGCCTCTGCCTCCCGGTCCAGCGCGGCGGCACTCCCGTCCCGGCTGCCATCATCGACGATGATCACCTCGGCATCGGCGCCCCCCAGGACATTGCTAAGGGCTGTACAGAGTGGTGAGACATTGCCGATCTCGTTATAGAGCGGAATCACGACGGAAATAAGGGCCATTTATCCGTCCCAATGCTGGAGAAATGCGCGGGCAGCGGCGGCAGGATCCTGCGCTTCGAGAATACCGGAGAGCACCGCCACACCGCGCGCGCCAGCAGCCAGCGCCGTGGGCACCCGTGCTGTTGTCATTCCGCCGAGCGCAATGAGGGGCAGAGACGATTCAGCGGCCATCGCCGCAAAAGCCTGAAGTCCCAGCGCCGCCGCACCCGGATGGCTCGGGGTGGGGAAAATCGGCGAGAGAAAGGCGTAGCGCGCCCCGAGACGCGCCGCCCGCTGCAACCCTGCGGCATCATGACAGGACACCCCGAATGCCTCATCGGGTTTTACGCCTGCGTCTGACTGCGCCTGGGTCAGGTGGCGACCAGAGCGCGGCCAGTCGGGCAGGGGATCAGGATGATTAAGGTAGACCTGCGCCCCCTGCGCCAGCGCCCCGGCGCACAGTGCCGCCAGCACATCAGCGCTAGAGTCATCAGGCACCGCTTTGCAACGCAACACCAGCCAGCGCAATCCGGCACCGAGTGCCGCTTCCAGCGACCTCTGCAAATCGAGTAGGGGCACCTTGCCCGGATCGGCAATCAGACAGAGGGGCGGATGGGGCAAGGCCTCCGCCAATACGGCCGCCGTCATGCAGAGATTCGCAGGCAGGCATTCCAACGCAGGAATTTCCCAGGGATAAAGCCAGCGTACTTTCTGTCCTTCCCGCCCGTGCGCCGTGCCCAGCCAATGCCGCACCCGATAGAAATGCAGACGCACCGTACGCTCCGGATAGGTATAATCCAACACCCGGAAAGGCTCCGGCGCCGTTACCGTAATCCCCAGCTCTTCCCAGAGCTCCCGGACCAGGGCCTGTTCCGGCGTTTCGCCGGGATCGATTTTACCACCGGGGAATTCCCAAAAGCCCGGCCAGGGCTTGCCCTCCGGGCGCAGTGAAACCAACAGACGCCCGGAGGCGTCTTCAATAATTCCGGTTGCGACGGGAACGGTGGGCATCAGCTACGGTAATCGGCGTTAATACGTACATAGTCATAGGACAAGTCGCAGGTCCAGATTTGCGCCTCGGCGGCACCCCTGCCCAGATCAACCCGCACCGGGATTTCCTCCCGGGCCATTACCATCTGCCCAGCCGTCTCGCTGTAACCGGGGTCGCGGGCACCATCCCGCACGATGCGCGTATCGCCCAGCCAGACCTGTACCCCATCCACTTCCAGGTCGTCCACGCCGGCTGAACCGATGGCCGCCAGCAAGCGCCCCCAATTCGGGTCGGAAGCAAAGAACGCCGTCTTGATCAATGGACTATGGGCCATCCGGTAAGCCACCTGCAGACACTCTGCTTCGTCACGCCCGCCCAGGATATGGATCGGAATAAACTTGGTCGCCCCCTCGCCATCGCGCACAACAGCCTGCGCCAGCCACTGCGCCACCGCCGTGATGGCGTCTCTCAGACTTACGTAGCGGGGATCCGTCGCCGCAGCGATGGGAGGCAGCGCCGCCTGCCCCGTCGCCATCAGGATGCAGGCATCGTTGGTAGAGGTATCACCGTCCACCGTAATGCGGTTGAAGGACTGTGCCATGGCCTCTTGCAGACACTGCTGCAAGGCAGTCCCATGCAAAGGTGCATCGGTAGCGATATAGGCCAGCATCGTGGCCATATCCGGGCGGATCATCCCCGATCCCTTGGCCATACCAGTTACCGTGATCGTAACACCATCCAGTTCCACCTGGCGGGAACAGGCCTTGGCGATGGTATCCGTGGTCATGATCGCTGCCGCCGCCGCTTCCCATTGATTCTCCGCCAGTTGCCCGGCCATGGTCGGCAGCGCCGCCGCAATTTTCTCCGCCAGCGCCACCGCTTCGCCGATCACACCGGTAGAAAAGGGCAGCACGGCCCTGGGCGGACAACCCAACTGCTCGGCCACCACCCGACAACTCGCCTCTGCCGCCTGCAAACCGGCCGCACCCGTACCCGCATTGGCATTGCCCGTATTGATCACCAGCGCCCGCACGCCAGACCCATCTGCCAGGTGACGCTGAGCTACCAGTACGGGCGCTGCACAAAAGCGGTTGCGGGTAAAAACACCCGCCACCTGGGACCCTTCCGCGAGATGGATCAGAGTCAGATCACGACGCTTCGCATAGCGAATGCCCGCCTCCGCCACACTCAGGCGAACCCCCGCTATGGGCAGGATATTCCGGGGAGGGTGGAGACCGACGGCCATACGTTTTCCTTATTGCAAACGCCCATGACAATGCTTGTATTTTTTACCGGAACCGCAAGGACAAGGCTGATTCCGCCCCACCTTGTCATCATTGATTGCGAGACGGTGACTGGCTTCCTGTTCGCCAATGATTCCCAGGCCCGCCAATGCAGGGCCCGCATCTTCAACGGCCGGCGCCGGCGTTGCGGTCGCCGCGAAATCCGGATGGGAGAACTGCAAATGCTGCGGCTGGGCGGCACGGGCGATGGCATCCCAATCCACTGGCTCTGCCGGCGCCGGGCTCACATGCAGTCGAGACAAGGTACTGATTACCTCTTCACGCAGGCGATCCAGCATGGTGTTGAACATGACCAGGGACTCCCGCTTGTACTCCTGCTTGGGATTCTTCTGGGCATATCCACGCAGATGAATGCCTTCGCGGAGATGATCCATGCTCGCCAGATGATCCTTCCATTGACTGTCCAGAACCTGCAGCAGGATGGACTTCTCAAGATGATGGGCCATTTCACTGCCCATGAGCGCTTCCTTGGCCGCATAAGCAGACAACACCATCTCCATGATTCGTTCGCGCAACGCGGCATAGGCGAGGCCTTTATCCTGCTCCAGCCATTGCCCGACCGGGACCTGCAGACCAAAAACCCGCTCCAGTGCTGATTCCAGGCCGGGCAGATCCCAGCGCTCTTCCATAACGCCTTCGGGCGCAGTGTCGGCCAGCACCGCGTCGAGGACGTCATCACGCAACGCCTTGATCTCCGAACTGACGTCATCCGCATCCATGAAGGCATTACGCTGCTGATAGATAATCCGGCGCTGCTCATTGGCCACGTCATCGTATTCCAGTAATTGCTTGCGGATATCGAAGTTGCGACTTTCCACCTTGCGCTGGGCATTCTCGATAGACTTGGTCACCCAGGGATGTTCAATCGCCTCACCTTCCTTCATCCCCAGCTTCTGCATCAGACCGCCCAGTCGGTCGCTGCCGAAAATGCGCATCAGCGGGTCATCCAGGGAAAGGTAAAAACGGGTGGTACCGGGGTCGCCCTGGCGACCGGAGCGCCCCCGCAACTGGTTGTCTACCCGCCGCGATTCATGACGTTCGGTGCCGACAATATGGAGTCCACCCGCCGCTATCGCTGCATCATGCAGTCCTTGCCAGGCACCCTTGAGGGACTCGACCCGTTGGGTTTTTTCGTCTTCTTCCAGATCCGGATTGGCCAGCACCATATCCACCTGATGCCCGACATTGCCGCCCAACACGATGTCGGTACCACGCCCCGCCATGTTGGTAGCGATGGTCACCATTCCGGGTTTGCCGGCCTGGGCAATAATCTCGGCTTCGCGCTGATGCTGCTTGGCGTTCAGCACTTCATGGGGAATCCGTGCCTGCTTGAGCTGGTGGGACAAGAATTCGTTATGCTCGATAGAGGTGGTACCCACCAGTACCGGCTGGCCACGCTGCTGACAATCACGGATATCCTCAACACGTGCCGTCCACTTTTCCTGGCTGGTGCGGTAGATGAGATCGGCAAAGTCCGTCCGCATCACCGGCTTATGAGTCGGTATCATCACCACTTCCAGCCCATAAATCTGGTTCAGCTCAAAGGCTTCCGTGTCTGCGGTACCGGTCATTCCCGAAAGCTTTTCATACATGCGGAAATAATTCTGGAAGGTGATGGAGGCCAGGGTCTGGTTTTCATTCTGAACGGCCACCCCTTCCTTGGCTTCCACCGCCTGATGCAGACCATCAGACCAGCGCCGCCCCGACATCATACGTCCCGTGAATTCGTCGACAATACAAACCTCTCCGTCGCGAACGATATAATCCGTTTCCCGCCGGTAGATCACATGGGCACGCAGCGCCTGATTGAGATGATGAACCAGGGTAACATTAGCCAGATCATAGAGATTGCCGTCACTCAGCAGGCCGCTTTCCGCCATCAGGCGTTCCGCCTTTTCGATACCCTCTTCCGTGAGCATCACCTGCCGGGCCTTCTCATCGACTGTATAATCCTCATCGACCACAAAATTTCCGACGAGTTTGTCCACCCGGTAGTAAAGGTCGGTATTCTCTTCAGTGGGACCACTGATAATCAGCGGGGTACGTGCCTCGTCGATGAGGATGGAGTCCACTTCGTCGATGATGGCGTAGTGAAGGCCGCGCTGCACCCGGTCGGCAGGAGAAAACGCCATGTTATCGCGCAGATAATCGAAACCGAACTCGTTATTGGTGCCGTAGGTGATGTCGGCAGCATAAGCGGCGCGGCGCTCCTCGCTGGAAATATCCGAGATGATCGTACCCACGCTCAGGCCCAGAAAGCCGTGAATCTTACTGACCCACTGAGCATCGCGGCTGGCCAGATAGTCATTGACCGTCACTACATGCACGCCCTTACCCTGCAGGGCGTTGAGGTAGGCGGGCAAGGTCGCGACGAGAGTCTTGCCCTCACCGGTGCGCATTTCCGCAATTTTACCTTCATGCAACATGTAGCCGCCGATCAGCTGCACGTCGTACTGGCGCATGCCCATCACCCGCTGAGTCACCTCACGCACCACCGCAAATGCCTCGGGCAGCACCGCGTCAAGTGATTCACCGTGGGCCACCCGCTCTTTAAAGCGCAAGGTCTGCCCGGCGAGGGCGGCATCGTCCATGGCCTTGTAGCGACCTTCCAGGGCATTGATCTGCGCCACAACGGCACGGGCCTTCTTGATCAGGCGGTCATTGCGACTGCCAACGACATGGCGGATGATAGTTCCAAACATGAGCACGCGAGCCTAGGTAAAAAATATCGAGCAGGGTAGCATGAAAGCCTATGGATGATAAACGACGACGTACCTGGCGTCCCATGACGCAAAACCCTTCCGGGCCGATCGGAGAGGTCTGCCGTCGCGGAACGCTACTGCGTGAGCGTCAAATCGACTGGAATGCGTTACTCTCACTGGAGGCACAGGACCATACCTGGCTGGTTGATTGGTCCGGGGGGGTGCTGAGTGTGCTCTGTCAGAGCCCGGTATGGATTTCATGGCTACGAAGAAATGAAAAAAACATACTGAAACAATGGAATAATCGCTTCCCGAAAACTCCAGCACAGCAAATCATCGCCGCGGTGCGGCCTTGGTCATACCGGCTGCCGCAACCGGCCAAACTCCCGAAAGCGCCTCACATTTCAGCAGAGGCTGCCCAAGCTCTGCGGGCAGAGAGCGATCAGATGCCACAAGCCATAGCCGTCGCGCTTAAGCGCTTGGCAGCCACTCTGGACAGCCTTCAGGCGGAGGCTGTCGCCAGCGCCTCAGCAAAGGAAAATGGCGCGCGCCTCTCGGAGTAATCCACAAACTCCCACGCATCCTGACGGAGAAGCAGTGCCCGCAGCAAATTGTTGTTGAGGGCATGCCCCGCCTTGTGACCGGAAAAATGGCCGACCAGTGGGTGGCCAAGCAGATAGAGATCACCGATGGAGTCAAGCACCTTGTGGCGCACGAACTCATTGGTGTAACGCAGACCTTCTTCATTGAGCACGCGGTAATCATCGACCACAATGGCATTATCGAGATTGCCGCCGAGGGCGAGCCCCATGCGCCGCAAGGTCTCGACCTCGCGCATAAAGCCGAAGGTACGCGCACGTGCCACTTCTTTAAGATAAGAGGTCCGCGCGAAATCCACAGTCACTTCCTGACCGCCGTTTTTCATCACGGGATGGTCAAAATCGATGGTAAAGCTCACCTTGAAACCTTCGAAGGGCTCTAATTGCACCCAGCGATCACCGTCTTCGGCCTTGAGGGGTTTAGTGATGCGGATAAAACGCTTCGGCACCTTCTGCTCTTCGATCCCAGCGCACTGGATGAGGAATACAAAGGGTGCAGCGCTACCATCCATGATCGGCACTTCCGGCCCGTCGAGATCTACATAGGCATTATCAATACCCAGACCTGCCAGTGCCGACATCAGATGCTCAATAGTACCGACCCGTATCTGACCATCGCCGATATTGGTAGACAGGCGGGTATCCACCACGTGCAGAGGGTCGGCCTTGATCCAGGCGCCACCCTCGATATCGCTGCGGTGGAAGACGATCCCGGTGTTTACCGGCGCCGGGCGCAGGCCAATATAGACCTTCTTGCCACTGTGCAGGCCGATACCGGTGCCCCAGATCATATTTTTGAGCGTGCGCTGACGGATCATATTCCCTTTCGCGATCTCAGGGATCGCCCTCCCGCTAAATGCGTGTGGCCTACTTTACAACTTTTGTTGTCTCTATACAACTAACCGGCTGGTCAGGCAGTGTACAGCGACCCGCCACCCTTGACAATATTCCGTTGACATTTATTAACACATGCGTTGATTGTCTTTTTTTGCGGGCAGGCGCGGCGCATCGCCCAAGGCGCATCTGGTTATGTATAATCCAACGGATCAGGTGACCGCACTACCGCGGTCGCACCAAAACAAGCTTCTCCAATACAAGGACGTATATCATGGCGACCCCCAGCAGCAAAAAAACTCTGATGACCCTTTACTCCGGCAACGATTGTGTTTTTGCGCACCGCGTCCGCTTTGTTCTGGAGGAAAAGGCCATGGAGTACCAGACCATCGACGTCGATCTCGCCAATAAGCCAGAAGATCTCGCAGAACTCAACCCCTACAATCAGGTGCCTACCTTGGTAGATCGTGATCTGGCCATCCACGAATCTGTCCTCATTATGGAGTATCTGGATGAGCGTTTTCCGCACCCCCCGTTGATTCCGGTGGATCCCATCTCCCGCGCCAAGGTGCGCCTGGGTCTCCTACGTTTCGACCGCGACTGGTTCGCACCGCTCTTCCAGCCGGGCTACAGTGCCGAGCAGGTCAAAACGGCTAAAGAGCAGATCCGCAGCACCCTTGCCGGACTGAGCGGCATCTTCAGCCAGCAGCGTTACCTCTTCGGCGACGAACTCTCGGTGCTCGACTGCGCCATCGCTCCGCTGCTGTGGCGCCTCCCGGCGCTGGAAATCAGCCTGCCTGCGGCAGCCCGCGCGACCCAGGAGTATATGGATCGCCTCTTCAACATGGAGAGTTTCAAACGCAGTCTGACGCCCGCCGAGAAGGCCATGCGCTGACATGGTCGTCGACCTCGCCCGCTTCCAGAGTCTGCCAGAGGGCCTCTTCGCACGCTGCGCCCGCGATCCCGGCGGAACCATTGCCCTGCAACGGCAGGGCAATGTTTTTCAGCCGATGACCGCAGCGGCCTTTGCAGGGCATGTAAGGGCACGGGCGCGGGGACTTCTGCATTTGGGTGTACGTCGGGGCGAGCGGGTCATCCTGATGGCTCCCAACTCCCTGGATTGGGCGATCATGGATTTTGCCATCCTCAGCGTTGGCGCCATTACCGTTCCCCTCTACCCGACGTTCAGTCCGCGCGAGATTCATTATGTGCTGGGTGACAGTGGCGCCGGACTGATGCTGTTGGAAGGCGCCGGTGAGTGGCATCATATGGGGGGCGAGGGCTGGGGCGTGCCCGGTGATCGTATCCTGCTGCGCGATGCGGCCGCCGCGCAGAACGCCGGCCTGCGCCATTGGGCGGCGCTGGAGAGCGACGGCGCAGCCATACCCGATACCAGGTTGGAAGAACATCTGGCGGCATTACAGCGTCAGCAAACCGCAACCATCGTGTATACCTCCGGGACGACGGGCTGGCCCAAGGGTGTCATGCTCAGTCACGGCAACATCCTGAGTAATATCGAAGGGTTCGTGCCGTTAGTGCCACTGCATGCCGGACAACGCCTGCTCTCCATTCTGCCCCTCTCCCATGTTTTTGAACGGGGCACGGGGCACTTCGGCGCCTACCTGCTGGGGTTGGAAATCGCCTACGCGGAGCGCCCGGACACCGTTCTCCGCGATATGGAGGCCTCTCATCCGGACATTATGATCGCCGTGCCGCGGGTCTTCCAACTGCTCTATAACCGGGTACGACGGGGTATCGAAGATCGGCCGGGTCTGCTCG
>NZ_JBYCKR010000211.1:0-2523 GCF_057473505.1 Acidithiobacillus sp. TH-A35
ACCCTGTATACCCTGCACGGTCAGGCGTCCGTTCAGCGAGCCGCGCCGACCATTTTTGATGACATCGCCCAGCATGTTTTCGGAAGAGGGTTCGCCCACCACGCACCAGTCGATGGTCTCCCCATGTTCCCGTAACCAGTCCACCACATGCCGTGTGCCATGGGTGGCGATGCCTTCTTCATCGGAAGTGATCAGAAAGGCCAGGCGCCCGGAATGCCCCGGATGCAGGGCGACAAAACGCTCTGCCGCCACCACCATGGCAGCAAGACTGCCCTTCATATCGGCGGCGCCACGTCCGTAGAGCAGGCCGTCGCGGATGGTCGGCTGAAAGGGGTCGCTCTGCCATTCTGCGAGCGGGCCGCTGGGGACCACATCCGTATGTCCCGCAAAACAAAGACACGGACCGGCGTCGCCCCGTTCCGCCCAAAAGTTCTCCACTCCCCCGGCGGGCAGGCGTGTCACCCGGAAACCGACAGCCTCCAGCCGGGCGATCATCAGATCCTGACAGCCTGCATCCGTCGGGGTCACCGAAGGGCGGGAAATCAGGTCCTCAGCCAGCTCCAGTACGACACTTTTGCCCATGGGGCGCCCCCTCAGATGTCACGGAGAATGGCGTTGATGCCGACTTTGCCCAGGGTTTTGGCATCCACCTGCTTGACGATGACGGCGCAGTAGAGGCTGTAGCTGCCGTCTTTGGAAGGCAAGCTGCCGGAAACCACCACTGAACCTGCGGGCACCCGTCCGTAGGTAATCTCACCGGTTGCACGATCATAAATGCGCGTGCTGGAGCCGATGAAGACGCCCATAGAGATGACCGAGCCCTCCTCAACAATCACGCCTTCCACCACTTCCGAGCGGGCACCGATGAAGCAGTTGTCCTCGATGATGGTGGGGTTGGCCTGCAGGGGCTCCAGCACCCCACCGATGCCAACACCGCCGGAGAGATGCACATTCTTGCCGATCTGGGCACAGGAGCCGACGGTAGCCCAGGTATCCACCATGGTGCCTTCATCCACATAAGCACCGATGTTGACGAAAGAGGGCATCAGCACGCAGTTACGGCCGATAAAGGCCCCGCGCCGCGCCGTGGCGGGTGGCACTACCCGAAAACCGCCGGTGCGAAAATCGTTGCTGTTATAGTCGGCAAACTTGCCCGGCACCTTGTCGTAAAAATTGGTCTCGGCCCCCGGAATACGGGCATTATCCTGCAAACGGAAGGAGAGCAGCACCGCCTTCTTGATCCACTGATGGGTGACCCACTGGCCATCGCGCTTTTCAGCCACTCGCAGGACGCCCTTGTCCAGCCCTTCGATGGTCTGATGCACGGCTTCCCGCAGTTCAGCCGATGCCTGCTTGGGGGAAATCTCCGCCCGGTTTTCCCAGGCGGCGTCGATAATGGTGGCAAGACTCTGGCTCACACGAACTCCTTGATTAAGGTTTGTTAATGGTCGAAATGGTATATTGTTCCATAAAGTGACGCATGCGCTGCAGGCCCTCGACGCAATCTTCCAGGCTGCCGACCAGCGCGATGCGGACCCGATCCTTACCGGGGTGGACGCCGTGGGCATCCCGCGCCAGATAAGCACCGGGCAGGCAGCGTACATGCTCTGCCTCGTAGAGGGCGCGAACGAAGGCTTCGCCATCCCTCACCCGTGGCCAGAGATAAAAGCCGCCGGCGGGCGTTTCTACCGGCAGCACCGCACCGAGAATATCATGGGCGGCGGCAAACTTCCGGGCATAATCGGCACGGGTATGCTGCACATGCTGCTCATCCTGCCAGGCGGCGATAGCGGCGGCCTGAATGAAGGGCGGGGTGGCGGCACCCAGATAGGTCCGGTAACGGACAAAAGCCTTGAGGATATCCGCGTCACCCGCGACAAAACCACTGCGCGCACCGGGAATGCTGGAGCGCTTGGAGAGGCTATGAAAAGCCAGCACCTGCGCCAGACTGCCTGTCGCTGCGGCGGCCTCCAGAATGCCCGCGGGCGCATCTCCCTCGGGGTAGAGTTCGCTGTAGCACTCGTCGGCAGCGAGCACGAAGCCGTGTTGCCGGGCTTTGTCAATCAACCAGCCCAGGGTTTCCAGAGACAGGGTCGCGCCCGTCGGATTATGGGGTGAGTTGATGTAGAGTAACGCGCAGCGTGCCCAGACCGATTCCTCCACCGCGAGAAAGTCCGGCTGCCCGCTGGCATCACAATTCAGATAATAGGGCTCTGCCCCGGCGAGCAAGGCAGCACCCTCATAAATCTTATAGAAGGTATTAGGAAACAAGACAAAAGGCTTGGGGGTCTGACAAGGCGGCAGCGCCGCCTGCGCGACGCTGAACAAAGCCTCGCGGCTGCCGTTGGCGGGGATGACATGCCGCTCCGGATCGAGAAAACCAGCGGGCAGGGCAAAGCGCCGGGTGGCCCAGTCGGCAATGGCCTGCCGTAAACGCAGGTCGCCGAGCACCTTGGGATACTCGGCGAGACCATGCAGGTGCTCAATGATTGCTTCACTGACTATGGCCGGCGCCGGATGACG
>NZ_JBYCKR010000212.1:0-7080 GCF_057473505.1 Acidithiobacillus sp. TH-A35
CACATCCAGACTCTCCCGCCACTGCTGGAACTCGCCGACCTCCTCGGCAATAATCAGCTCCGCTGCCGCTGCCGCCTCGCGGCGTGCGCGCACGCCCGCCTGGGCAATATCGTTCAGATCGTCCAGCGTGTAGAGAAAACATTGCTCAACACCTTCCACTTCCTGGGCGATGTCCCGGGGTACGGCGAGATCCACCAGCATCAGGTCACCTCGCGCCCGCTGTGCCATGACTGCGGAGATCGTTTCCAGCGTGACTATGGGCAGCGGACTCGCCGTGCAGCTAACCACCATATCGGCGTCATGCAGCAACTGCGGGATAGCCTCCAGAGCATGGGCATCGCCAGTGAATTTCTCGGCCAACTGCTGGCCGCGTTCCGCACTGCGATTGGCTACGGCGAATCTTCCCACCCCATGCTCGCGTAGATGAATCGCCACCAGTTCGATGGTATCTCCGGCGCCGATCAGCAACACCGACTTGCCTTCCAGACTGCCCAGCAACTGTTTGGCCAGACTCACCGCCGCATAGGCCACACTGACCGGGGCCGAACCGATGGCTGTCTCCGACCGCACCCGTTTCGCCACGCGGAAGGCCCAATGCAGCAGGCGATTCAGCACCGGCCCGGCGGCACCGTTATCCGCAGCAGCCTGATAGGCATCTTTGACTTGACCGAGGATCTGCGGCTCTCCGATAATCATGGAATCCAACCCGCAGGCCACGTGAAACAGATGGCGCACGGCCTCCGCATCGCTGGCATAATAAATATGTCCATCCAGCAATCGCGGGTCCACGCCGTGGAAGTGGCAGAGCCAGTCCTGCAAGGCCTGGCGATGGTAACCTTGTCCGCCGTGGACGTATATTTCCGTGCGATTACAGGTGGATACGATCAGTGTTTCCTTGGCCAGCCCTTGCTCCAGCAAGTCGCGGTGGGCCGCAGCAAGGCTTTCCGGAGAAAAAGCGACTTTTTCCCGGACCGCGATAGGAGCAGTGTGGTGACTCAGACCAAAGCAGAAAATAGCAGCGACCGTCCCTGCAGAGCGACGATTAAGGGGCTGAATTGTCGCTGACGCAGGACAGGATTGCAAGCCAGGTCCCTAGCGGTTATTGTGCCCGCTGGCAAAAACGTGGAGAACGAGCAGATGAGGAGCAGGCTTGGGGGCATTGTGGCGGGCATTGTGCTTGGCCTCGCCGCCGGAGGTGCAGCCGCCGACTCCGCTTCGGGTGGCATGACCGGGGAGCAGCTTTATTATCTGTTAGTAGCCGAATTCGCCACCATGCAACAGGAACCACAACTGGCCGTTCTGGCCTGGCGGGAAGCCGCCAAACTGGCGCCAGAAGCCAACGTCCTCGGGCGTGCCACTCAGGTCACCGCGCAATTCGGCGATTTTCCGGATGCCCTACAGCTTGCCAAACGCTGGCGGGAGGCCGCCCCTGGGAGCGCCGAAGCGGATCAGTTTGAAGCCGCGCTGCTCCTCACCATGGGTCAGGATGAGCAAGCCATTCAATTGCTGCAGGCCACGCTCGCCCGTTTCCCCAACGATCCGAAAGTCACCCTGCAACTCGCTGAATTACTGGTGGCCCACGGGCGCAGCGGCGAGGCGCGGCGATTGTTGATTGCATTAGCCGGCAAAGACCCGAAATCTGCAGCCGCCTACTATGCGCTCGGACGTATTGATCTCACTGAAAAGCAACCAGAACGCGCTATCCCCTGGCTGGAGAAAGCCCTCAGCCTCCGTCCGGACTGGCAGGAAGCCGCCATCAGTCTCGCCGAAGCTCAGCAAGCTACCCAGGGTCCTGCCGCCGCTTTGTATAGCATTCAAAGTTTCACTGCCAGTCATCCGGAGGCCACGCTCGCTCGTCAATATCTGGCTGCGCTCTACCTCAAAATGGGTGGCCTGACACAGGCCTATCGCCTCTACCAGGAAATGGCGCGACAGAATCCCGATGACCCCGATATCATCCTTTCTCTCGGCCTCATGGACATCGGCCGGAAGGATTGGAAGAGCGCAGAAACCGCTTTGCAGCGCGCTCGCGATCTGGCGCCCCAGTCCCCGGTGCCGATCTACTATCTGGGGCGCCTCTACGAAGCACAGGATCGCTGGGCAGAAGCACTGCAATGGTACCAGCGCATCCATTCCGGCCCTCTGTATCCTGAGGTCGAGTTGCGCAGCGCACGCGTGGAATACCTGCTCGGTGATCACGACAAAGCCACCGAAAAATTGCGGACACTGGCGGCCACGTACCCGCAGGAGGCACAGATTCCGCTGCTGGAAGCAAACCTGCTGCAAGGCAGCGGCCACCTTCACCAAGCCCTGCAGGTGACCAGCCTGGCCTTGCAGCGCATGCCGGACCAACCTGGGCTCTGGTACGCCCAAGGCGCCATCTATGAGCAACTGAAAGATTATCCGGCCATGGAAAAAGCCATGCGTACGGTTATCCGCCTCGCGCCGGACCATGCACAAGCCTACAACTTCATTGGCTACAGTTTGGTCGAACGGCACAGCGATCTGGCCGAAGCGCAAAAATTACTGACCAAGGCGCTCAGTCTGGACCCGGACAATGCCGAAATTCTGGATAGTGTCGGCTGGCTGCATCACGTGCAAGGCGACAACAAGCAGGCTCTGGAGTATCTGCAGAAGGCCCATACGGCTTTGCCAGACGATGCCGAGGTGAGCGCACACCTCGGGCGAGTCCTCTGGTCACTGGGGCGCTTCACAGATGCCCGGCAGGTCTGGCAAAGCGCACTGCAAAAGCATCCGGACGATGCCGCCCTCAAAAGTGATCTTGCCCGCCAGCCATGATGATCCGTTATCCCAGAGCATTCGCCCTGCAGCCGGCACGAAGGCCTATCCGCACACTGGCCGCACTCCTGCTCACCGGCGTGCTATCCGCCTGTGCCACCACGCCGCCCATCCAGCCGACCACCCACGTCATCCTGCCAACAACCGAGAGAAATCAGGTCGTCGCCAGCCTGAAATATTGGCAAGCCAGAGGGCAGGCCGCTCTCAGCACGCCCAAAACGAGCGAAGATTTCGGATTCCGCTGGAAGCAGTCCCCCCAACACCAGGAACTTTCCATTTACGACACGCTTGGCCGTACGGTCGCCCGCATCGAAGCCGACCCGCAAGGCGCGCATCTGCAACTGGCCAATGGCGAGACACGACAAGCGGACAATCTCAGTGCCCTCCTCGCGCTGGTCCTCCACGTCGATCTACCCGCGAGTGAATTACCGGACTGGATGCTTGGTCTGCGCAGCGCGACGGCGACCGAACAACTGAATCCAGTCGGCCTGCCCGCAATACTCCACAGCGGCCCCTGGCAGATTCATTATCTCCAATATGCGCCGATAGGCGGCCTGACCATGCCCAAACTGCTCCAGGCCTCGGGGCCAGGGGGCATCACCCTGCGTCTGGCCATCACCCAGTGGCGGATGGGAGACCATAGCGCCCCATGAGCGAAAATTACCCCGCCCCCGCGAAGCTGAATCTGATGCTGCGCGTTGTCGACCAACGCAGCGACGGTTATCACGAGCTGCAAACGGTATTTCAGTTTATCGATCTGGCTGACCAGCTCCAGTTTAGCTCGCGGCCCGCCGGGCAATTTTCCCGCAGCGGTGGACCAGAAGGCGTGGCCGAAGCCGACGATCTCAGCATCCGCGCCGCGCAACGCCTAGCCGATGTCGGTGGCGTCCGTGAGGGCGTTCATGTTCATATCGACAAAACCCTGCCCATGGGCGGGGGTATCGGTGGTGGCTCCTCGGATGCCGCCACCACCCTCATCGTGCTTAACCGGCTGTGGCGTACCGGTCTGCACCGCGAAGAACTCATGGCGATTGGTGCCGACCTCGGTGCTGATGTTCCGGTGTTCATATTCGGGCGCAGCGCCTGGGCGGAGGGTGTGGGCGAGCGCCTGCGAGTGTTCGACGCTCTCCCGGAGAGCCATTACGTGCTGCTGCATCCGCAGGTATCGGTAAGTACCCGGGAGATATTCACCGCCCCTGAATTGACACGACACCATGTGCCCATCACAATAGGCGCGTTTCTCGGCGGGGCAACGGAAAACACCCTGGAACCTACGGTGTGTGCCCGCTATCCAGAAGTCCATCGTGGCATGCGCTGGTTAAGAAGCCAAGGCGTGCACGACGTTCGTTTGACGGGTAGTGGTGCTTGTGTTTTCGGGTTGGCGGCAGATGCCGTTTCCGCGCAACAAATTGCCACGCGGGTGCCTGCTCCCTGGCGCGCATGGCCCGTGCGTGGATGTAATAAACACCCACTTTACGATCCCGCCGAGCAATGATTATTGGGGCGTAGCCAAGCGGTAAGGCACCGGATTTTGATTCCGGCATTCCCAGGTTCGATCCCTGGCGCCCCAGCCAAACTGTCCTAGGACTATTTTGCCACCTGCGAAGAGAGAAGGACGTCACATGGCCCACGGCAATCTCATGGTCTTCAGCGGGAACGCCAATCCCATTCTGGCCGCTCAGGTGGCGCGCTTCCTGCAAATTCCCATCGGTCGTGCGGAAGTCAGCTCCTTCAGCGATGGCGAAGTCTTCGTCGAAATTCTGGAAAATGTGCGTGGGCGGGATGTTTTCGTACTCCAGCCCACCTGTGCGCCCACCAACGACCACCTCATGGAGCTGCTGACCATGATCGACGCGCTGAAACGCGCCTCGGCCAACCGCATTACCGCTGCCATGCCGTATTTCGGCTATGCCCGGCAGGATCGCAAATCACGCTCGCGCACAGCCATCACCGCCAAACTGGTAGCCGATCTCATCACCACTGCCGGCGCCAACCGGGTCCTCACCATGGATCTGCACGCTGACCAGATTCAGGGCTTCTTTGACGTACCGGTGGATAACATTTATGCCTCACCTATTCTCTTAGGCGATATTTGGCGCCAGAGCTATCCGGAGCTGATTGTGGTCTCTCCCGACGTGGGCGGCGTCGTTCGCGCTCGCGCCATTGCCAAACGCCTTGAAGTGGATCTCGCCATTATCGACAAACGGCGCCCGCGACCCAATGAATCGGTCGTCATGAATATTATTGGAGACGTGGACGGCCGCACCTGCGTTCTCGTGGACGACATGGTCGATACGGCCAACACGCTCTGCGAAGCGGCCCATGCCCTCAAAGCACGAGGTGCCGTCAAGGTCTGCGCTTACTGTACTCACCCGGTATTATCTGGTCCCGCCATGGAGCGCATCGAAAGGTCCGATCTGGACGAATTGGTCATCACTGACACCATACCGCTCAGGCCGGATGCTCAGGCCAGCAGCAAGATTCGCGTGCTGTCCATTGCCGAACTGCTGGCCGAAACCATTCGCCGGATTGCGGAAGAGGACTCAGTCAGTTCGCTGTTCATGGACTAACACCACCTTGCAGCTGGGCGTCGGCCATTGTATGATCTGCGCTCTATCAGTGGTGGCTGTAGCTCAGTCGGTAGAGTCCCGGATTGTGATTCCGGTTGTCGCGGGTTCGAGCCCCGTCAGCCACCCCAAATAAAACAAGCACTTAGGTATAATCCTAGGTGCTTTTTTATTACCAAATTGACTTTTCGCCCAAATTCTGCCCAACCACGCCCAAGAACGGCATCCGAAAAAGGGATAGAAAATAGCATCCATCCGACCCAGAAAAGACTGCGATGGCATCATCATCGGGTACCGAGGGTGTCCTGAATTTTGTGTAAACGGCGTCTTCATTTAACGTTGTAGCATCCGGTCATCGAACTGGATGATAAAGCGGTTTAGGGCGGCTTTCCAATCCCGGATCGGCATGGTCCACTTCTGGCTGATGTACGGATGCACAATATCTATCTGACCGCATTGTCCCCGCGTCTGAATGACAAGGCGGAAGACCTCACCATCCATTACCGCGAAGATTCCCAGCACGTCAAGCTGATTTTTGATGGCCTGGGTGAAGTGGACTTTGTAGCCGCACCAAGCCATGGGTAACCAACTCTATCGCTTCCCCGTTTGCGCTGTAGTAGACTTAGTTCACTAGTCTTGGTCCACATGGGGGCAGTCATGCACACGTACAATATTCACGAAGCGAAAACGCAGCTTTCCAGGTTGGTTGAGAAGGCTGCCAAGGGTGATTCTTTCGTGATCGCCAAGGCGGGGAAGCCCATGGTGAAGGTCATCGCGCTGGAAACGCCGGACGCATCACAGAGGAAGCGGTTTGGGTTTCTGTCCGGTCAGATCAAGGTGCCGGATGATTTCAACACGATGGGTGCCGACGAAATTGAGTCCTTGTTCGAGGGTGGCGAGTGAAGCTATTGCTGGACACGCATCTGCTGCTGTGGGCTGCGGACAGCCTTGAGCGTGTGCCTGTAGGCGCTCGTGCGCTGATGGCTGATCTGGAAAACGAACTGCTTTTCAGCGTAGTGAGCATTTGGGAAGTTGCCATAAAGAGCGGATTGAACCGGCCAGGCTTTCAGGTGGATGCGCGTCTGCTGCGCCGTGGGCTGATCGACAACGGATACGTTGAGTTGCCCATATCCGGGGAACATGCTGTTGAGGTGGACACCTTGCCGTTGATTCACAGAGACCCGTTCGACCGGCTGTTGATTGCGCAGGCGACGGTCGAGGGATTTGTACTGTTGACCAATGATGTGACACTGGAGCGGTATCAAGGGCCGGTCCGGCTGGTGTAGAGGGGCGGCTTTGTGCGCGGTCATTCTGCCCGGACGGCATAGACTACGGGCCGCCCTTTCCGGGTGCGGTCGTCCACTTGTTCCAGAAGGCCCATGGCAACGAAGTCCCGCATACACCCCGTGAGAGGCGCAGGTTGATGCTGCTTGCTGAGAGATGACCCGTCAATCATACTGAGCTTATGTCAGCAGAACAAAAACCCGTCCTCATCCTCACCATCAACGACTGCCCCGGCATGCGTGTGGTCCGGGTCATCGGGCCGGTCTACGGCACGGATGTCCGATCCCGCAATATCGTCGGCAATTTCCTTGGCGGCGTCCGCGCCATCTTTGGCGGCAAGCAGGCCGGTTACCTGAAAATGATTGCCCAGACCCGCGATGATGCCCTAGAACAACTGGCCGAGCATGCGCGGTCTCTTGGGGCCAACGCC
>NZ_JBYCKR010000213.1:0-3276 GCF_057473505.1 Acidithiobacillus sp. TH-A35
GCCGGAAGAGAGGGTGCCCGGCAGGCCTTGGCCGGTGTGCGGGAGTACTGGAACCGCACCCTGGGCACCCTATATGTGGAAACACCGGACCCCGCGCTGAATGTTTTGGCGAACGGCTGGCTGGTCTACCAGACCATCTCCAGCAGACTCTGGGGCCGCAGCGGCACCTATCAGTCGGGCGGGGCCTACGGTTTCCGCGATCAATTACAAGACACCATGGCCCTGATCCACACTACACCTTGGCTGGCCCGCGAGCATCTGATCCGTTGCGCAGGACGCCAATTCCGTCAGGGCGATGTCCAGCACTGGTGGCACCCGCCCTACGGCCAGGGCGTCCGTACGCATTTCTCGGACGACTATCTCTGGTTACCTTATGCAACCTGTCGTTTTGTGATGACGACCGGGGACAGCGGTGTACTCGACGAAACCATTCACTTTCTTGAAGGCCGCGAGCTGAACCGGGAGGAGGAGTCCTATTACGACCAGCCGCAGCAATCTGCCGAATCCGCCACCCTCTATGATCATTGCGTGCGGGCGCTTAAAAACGGATTGCGATTTGGTGCGCATGGATTGCCGCTGATGGGCTGTGGCGACTGGAATGATGGGATGAATCTGGTGGGCCGTGAGGGCCGTGGCGAAAGCGTATGGCTCGCATGGTTCCTGATTCAGAATCTGCAACAGTTTGCGGAACTCGCGCGTAATCGGGGTGATACCGCCGTCGTTGATCTTTGTACGGAACAAGCAGCCCGCTTACAGAACAGCGTAGAAAAAAATGCCTGGGACGGCGACTGGTATCGGCGGGCCTATTTTGATGACGGTACCCCCCTGGGCTCTGCCACGAATGACGAATGCCAGATAGATTCCATCAGCCAGAGCTGGGCCGTTCTTTCCGGGGCGGGCGACCCCTTGCGGGCGCGACAGGCCATGGCGGCTGTCGATGAGCACCTGGTCCGTCGCGATGCACAACTGATCCAACTACTGACCCCACCCTTCGACCATTCAGTACTTGAACCCGGCTATATCAAAGGCTATGTACCCGGAGTGCGCGAGAATGGCGGGCAATATACCCATGCCGCCATCTGGGCCACCATGGCTTATGCCCAAATGGGCGACAAGGCACGTGCCTGGGAATTGTTCAACATGCTCAACCCCGTCCATCACGGGAGCAGTCCAGAAGCGATTGCCCGCTATAAGGTAGAGCCCTACGTGATGTGCGCCGATATTTATGGCGCCGTACCGCACATCGGTCGTGGCGGCTGGACCTGGTACACCGGGGCGGCGGGCTGGATGTACCGATTGATTGCCGAGACCTTGCTGGGCCTGTCCCTTGAAGTCGATCACCTGCGTATCACGCCCTGCGTCCCCGCGGACTGGAAGTTCTATAAGGTTCACTACCGCTACCGCGACACCCTGTACCATATCACCGTCCATTGCGATGGCGTCCCGTCAGCGCGGGGGCCGCACCTTATCGTGGACGGTGCTGAATTACCGCAAAACCGGATTCCGCTCGTGGATGATCGCCGCGAGCACAATGTCGATGTCTACCTGGATTAAATGCAGATCAGGTACAGCCTGGACCCCACAGCGAGTCGCTCAAATCACCCGCGAGTAGCGCACTGACTTCTGCGCGAGATAGGCGTCGAAGGCCATGCAGATGTGGCGGATCAGCAGCCGTCCCTGCGGAGTGACCGTCAGGGCGTGGGCGCCAAGATGCAGGAGTCCGTCATTCGCCATGGCCTCTAGGGCGGGCAGGCTGGCCGCGAAATGCTGCCGAAAATCCAGATCAAACTGCCGGTTCAGCGCAGCAAAATCCAGACTAAAGTCGCAGATCAGGCGGGTGATGATGTGGCGACGCAGCAGGTCCTCGTCGCTCAGACGCAGGCCGCGCTCCACTGGTAAGTGACCGCTGTCCAGGGTGGCACCCCAGGTGTCCAGATCCTTGATATTCTGACTGTAGGTGGGGCCGACCATGGCGATGGCGCTCATCCCGAAGGCCAGCAGATCCGTCCCGGCATGGGTGGAGTAGCCCTGAAAATTGCGATACAGACTGCCTTCCCGCTGCGCGATGGCCAACTCGTCATCGGGCAGGGCGAAATGATCCATGCCGATGTAGAGATAACCGGCCTGCTGCAGGGTGGCAATGCTTTCGGCGAGGATGCGCAGCTTGGTGTCCGGGCTGGGGATGTTCGCGTCGGGAATCCGCTTTTGCGGCGGAAACCGCTCTGGCAGATGGGCATAATTAAAGACGGACAGGCGGTCCGGGCGCAAGGCGAGAACCGCCTCCAGCGTCTGGGCAAAGCTTTCCGGGGTCTGCAGGGGCAGTCCGTAGATCAGGTCGAGGCTGACGGAGCGAAAGCCAAGCTGGCGCGCCTCGTCGATGACACCCGCAGTGAGTGCGAAACTCTGTTCGCGATGCACAGCTTTCTGCACCGCCGCGTCCAGATCCTGTACCCCGATGCTGATGCGGTTGAAACCAAAGTCGCGGAGGAGGCGGAGGGTGCCGGGCTCCAATGCGCGCGGGTCGATTTCGATGCCATATTCGCCCTGATCATCCGGGAGCAGATGAAAGTGTTTACCGATGCTGTCCAACAGGAGGGTCATGTCGTCGCGACGCAGAAAGGTGGGCGTGCCGCCGCCGAAATGCAGTTGGTCCACGGGACGGCTGCCGTCAATATGGGCGCGCGTCAGGGCCATCTCCCGGTCCAAATGGGCGACATAAGGCGTCCCCCATTCGTGATGGCGGGTGACTACTTTGGTGCAGGCGCAATAAAAACACAGATGCTCGCAGAAGGGGATGTGAAAGTAGAGGGAAAGCGGCCGCCCGCTGGCGTTGGAGTCGTCGAGTGCGCCTTGCAGTGCCTTTTCATCGAATCCTTCGCCGAAATGGGGGGCTGTGGGGTACGAGGTGTAGCGCGGCCCCGGCTGGTCGTAATGGCGGATGAGTTCGGGGTCAAAAATCAGGCTCTGGGTAGGATTTATGGTCATCGGTTTTCGGCTCCGTCTAAACGCGCTGTTGCAGGGCGATCATACGCCCGGAATATCTTTTACCCCAAACAGATTGGCCGCCACGCTGGCGCGGATTTCGGCGAGAAAAGCCTGCATGTGCGGTTGCTCCGCCTGCTCGGTGGTGGTCGCGGCCTGCAGAGTTTGCCAGAGACCCTGTGGTCCCAGAGGAATGGCGCGCACGTAGTTTTTCTCCCCGTAGCTTCCCACCGCCCAGGCGGGTAGCGCGGCGATGCCCTGTCCGGAGGCCACCAACTGGAGGATGATGACCGT
>NZ_JBYCKR010000214.1:0-1867 GCF_057473505.1 Acidithiobacillus sp. TH-A35
CTGCTGCACAACTGAGCAGCGCCATCAGCATTCTCGGCAATTTACAAGAGCGACTACATGAAAATTTTGGTCCACATTTACAAATAATGCTGGCAAGAACCCATCTTCAGCGTGCAAGTTCCGAGCTGAGCATGGGACAGGCCCATCGTGCAGAGACTTCATGCCAGCAAGCCACACCCATTCTCGAAAAACTTCGTAAGCAGGAATACACCGCCCATTCAACGGCCTTAGTACAAACCTTGGCCGAGAGCCTGGTCCTGCAGGGGAAAATATATACACACCTTGGGAATACCCAGGCTGCCATGGAAACATTCGACCAGGCAGCCAACTTGCTTTCAGCATAAAACCAGGGCAAGGTTTATTGGCGTTATCGGCCCCTTAATCGGGGCCGATCCACTTACAGCTGCGGATGTTGCCGCTCCTGGGGGCCGCGCAAGCGATTCATGGCGGAAAGATAGGCCTTGGCGCTGGCCACGACAATATCGGTGTCGGCGCCCTGACCGTTGACGGCACGACCACTCCCGTCCTGCAGACGAACCGTCACATCACCCTGGGCGTCCGTGCCGGTGGTAATGGCATTGACCGAATACAAGAGCAGACGCATCTCACTGTTCAACAAGCTTTCCATGGCCTTGAAAGCCGCATCTACCGGGCCGCCGCCCACTGCCTTGGCGGTTTTGGCGACGCCGTCCACCCACACTTCCACTGTTGCTTCGGGATGCGTGCCCATTTCCGAGCAGACCCGCAAATAACCCAGACGATAATGTTCGGCCTGCTCTTCCTGCAAATCTTCATTGACCAGGGCCTGGAGATCTTCATCAAATACTTCGGCCTTGCGGTCGGCGAGGTCCTTGAAACGGGTGAAAACCTGATCCAGGGTGTCTTTATCCAGCTGGATACCCAAGGCCTCCAGACGAGCGCGGACGGCCGCCCGTCCTGAGAGTTTACCCAGGGTCATGCGGTTTGCGGACCAGCCGACATCTTCAGCGCGCATGATTTCATAGGTCTCGCGATGTTTCAGTACTCCGTCCTGATGAATGCCGGACTCATGGGCAAAGGCATTGGCACCGACAATGGCCTTGTTGGGCTGAACCGGAAAACCGGTAATGGTCGAAACCAGTTTACTGGTCGCAACAATCTGGCTGGTATCAATGCGGGTATCACAACTGAAAACATCCCGGCGGGTGCGTACCGCCATGACGATTTCTTCCAGAGCAGCATTGCCAGCGCGTTCCCCCAGACCGTTGATGGTACATTCGACCTGGCGGGCACCATGCTGCACGGCAGACAGGGAATTAGCCACCGCCAGGCCCAGATCATTATGGCAGTGTACGGAAAATATGGCTTGATCGGCGTTGGGTATACGCTGCCGCAGATTACCAATCAATTGGCCAAAGCGATCGGGCAGGTTATAGCCGACCGTGTCAGGAATATTGATGGTGCGCGCCCCGGCCTGGATCACCGCTTCAATGACCCGGCACAGAAAATCCTCCTCGGAACGACCCGCGTCTTCGGGAGAAAATTCCACATCATCGCAATATTGCCGCGCCAGTTTTACCGCAGCGACTGCGCGCTCCAGCACCTCGTCGGGCCGCATGCGCAACTTGGATTGCATATGAATGGGGCTGGTAGCAATAAAAGTATGAATACGGCCGGCATTGGCCTCTTTCAGCGCCTCACCCGCACGGCGGATGTCCTCATCCCGCGCCCGTGCCAGACCACAGATTCGACTTTCCCGCACAGTTCTGGCAATAGCCTGCACGGCGGCGAAATCCCCGGGGCTGGCGACGGGAAAACCCGCCTCTATGACATCCACCTGCAGGCGCTCCAGGGCCTGGGCAATCCGCAATTTTTCCTCCCGGGTCAT
>NZ_JBYCKR010000215.1:0-1598 GCF_057473505.1 Acidithiobacillus sp. TH-A35
CCGACGCATCCTTGCGGTATTGCCAAAAAAACGCCAAAACCTGCTGTTCTCGGCGACGTTTTCGCCAGAAATCCGCGGTCTGGCCGCTGGCCTGCTCAACAACCCGGCCAGCGTCGAAGTCGCGACACGCAATGCCACTGCCGACAATGTCGCGCAGCGGGTTTTTGCCGTCGATCAGGATCGCAAACGCGAACTCCTCGCCCATCTGATTGAAGAACATCAATGGGGGCAGGTGCTGGTCTTCACCCGCACCAAGCATGGTGCCGACCGCCTCGCCAGGCATTTGTCCCAGGATGGCATGCAGGCTATGGCCATCCATGGCGACAAGAGTCAGGGTGCCCGTACCCGCGCTCTGGCGGAGTTCAAGGAAGGCAAGGTGCGGGTCTTAGTCGCGACGGACATCGCTGCCCGCGGCATCGATATCAGCGAGTTGCCCCACGTAGTTAATTTTGAACTCCCCCATGTGCCCGAGGACTATGTCCATCGCATCGGACGGACCGGTCGTGCTGGCAATAATGGCCAAGCCGTATCGCTGGTAAGCAGCGAGGAGCGTAAGCAGTTGCAGGATGTGGAAAAGCTGCTGCGTCGCTCCTTTGACCGGGAGATCGTCGTCGGTTTTGAGCCGCGACAGTCTTTCTCCAGCCATGCGCCGTCATCGGCTCCGCGCCGTCCGGCTCAGGCCGCAGGGCGGGGTCGGCCCGGGTCAGGAGTGGCGCCTTCGGGTCGTGCCCGCCGCGCCTGAGGGGTTGATCCTTCCCATCCCGCACTGACCGGGTTATCTTTGTTCGCAGTGTCTTGGCATCCCGCCAGGGCTTGCGCCACAATAAGCGGACGATGAGTGTGTCCGAGCAAAAGGCAGGTATGGACGAAGACAAGGCATCCTCCCGCGTCCTGGTGGTGGAGGATGAGGAAGGCATCCAGGAACTCCTGCGCGTCACCCTGCAGCGTCATGGCTTTGAGGTGCGCTGTGAGGGAAGTGTCGAATCTGCGGAAGCCGTACTCCTGACCTGGGGGCCGCAGTTGCTCGTTCTTGACTGGATGCTTCCTGGCGAGAATGGCCTGGCATGGTGCCGTACTCTGCGCCGGCGTGAAGAGACCCAGAAACTGCCTATCATTTTGCTCACGGCGCGCGGTGAGGAAAGTGACCGTGTGCATGGTCTTGAATCGGGCGCGGACGATTACCTGGCCAAACCTTTTTCTCCGCGGGAGTTGGTGGCGCGGGTCAATGCCCTGTTACGACGCAGTTATGGCGGTACGGCAGCAGGCCGAGTGCGGCTCGGTGATCTGCATGTGGACCTGCGCGCGCATCGGGTGTACGCCGGTGAAGTGCAGATCCATCTCGGCCCTACCGAGTTCCGTCTTTTGCGTCTCTTTGTGACCAATCCAGAACGAGTCTTTTCGCGGGACATGCTGCTCGATCAGATCTGGGGGCGGCAGAGTTTTATTGAAGAGCGGACTGTCGATGTTCACATTCGCCGCTTACGGCGGGGGTTGGACCACCATGGTTATGCGCATATCATCGAAACAGTAAGGGGCGAAGGCTATCGCTGTAGCGCCTTGGGGTCCCAGCGCGAAGTGGTGGGCGGCGGGCGATGACT
>NZ_JBYCKR010000216.1:0-7875 GCF_057473505.1 Acidithiobacillus sp. TH-A35
TTGAGACTGGATTCTTTACGAAGATTTTCTTCAAAACTTAACATGATGTTTTCCTTTTCCAAATAATTCCCGTATCACTGACAGGCCTCACAAGTCGGATCGTCGATCGCACCGGCTTTGGGTTGACCCGATACAACGGCATTGAGGGTGCCCGTCTGCACCGTCGATTTTTCCGCTGCCGTGGCGCCCAGTGAGCGCAGGTAGTAGGTGGTCTTCAGGCCGCGTTTCCAGGCCAGTCGGTAGGTTTCGTCAATTTTCTTGCCGGAAGGCTGGCCAAAATAGAGGTTGAGACTTTGGGCCTGATCCAGCCATTTCTGCCGCCGCGCCGCGGCTTCCACCAGCCATTCCGGGTCGGTTTCAAAGGCGTTGGCATACAAGGGCTTGATGCTGGCCGGAATGCGGTCTACGGGCATGACCGAACCATCGAAGTATTTCAGATCATTGACCATGACCTCATCCCAGAGTTCCAGGCGTTTCAGGTCGTGGACCAGATAGCTGTTCACCACCGTAAACTCGCCGGACAGGTTGGATTTGACATAGAGGTTCTGGTAAATCGGCTCAATACCCTGGCTGACGCCGACAATGTTGGAGATGGTGGCGGTCGGTGCGATAGCCAGGCAATTGCTGTTGCGTATCCCCGCTTTGACCTTGTCGCGCAGTGCAGCCCAATTCAGGCGCTGGCTGCGGTCCACGTCCACGCCGTGCTCGCGGCTGGCCGCGAGCCGTTCGATGCTGTCGATGGGCAGGATACCCTGACTCCACAAGGACCCTGGGAAGCTCTGATAGCTGCCCCGTTCCCGGGCCAGATCGGCCGACGCATCAATGGCATGGTAGGAAATGACTTCCTGGCTGATGTCGGCAAAGGCAAGGGCTGCGGCCGAAGCGTAAGGAATCCGCATCTGCAACAGGGCATCGGAGAAGCCCATCAGCCCCAGGCCCACCGGCCGGTGCCGCAGATTGCTGTTGCGCGCCTTAGCGACGGCGTAGTAGTTCATGTCGATGACATTATCCAGCATCCGCATGGCCACCCGAATGGTGCGGCTCAGCTTCTCCTCATCCATGAGCGCCAGCAACGCTTCCGGGCTGCTGTCCGCGCGCAATGCGCCGGTGTCGGGGCTCGCCGTTGCCCGCAAATGGGATACCAGGTTGACGGACCCCAGGTTGCAGACGGCAATTTCCTTGGCGTTGGTGTTGAGGGTGATTTCGGTGCAGAGGTTAGAGCTGTGCACCACCCCGACGTGCTGCTGCGGGCTGCGCAGATTGCACGGGTCCTTGAAGGTGATCCAGGGATGGCCGGTCTCGAAGAGCATGGTCAGCATTTTGCGCCAGAGATGAATGGCGGGCATGCGCTTGAACAATTCGATGCCGCCCGCATCCGCCATGCGCTCATAGTGCTCATAGCGCTCCCGGAAGGCCGACCCAGTGAGCTCGTGTAGGTCCGGCGTTTCGTTGGGGCTGAACAGCGTCCACATCGCGTTGCTTTCCACGCGCTCCATGAAGAGATCGGGGATCCAGTTGGCGGTATTCATATCGTGGGTGCGGCGGCGGTCGTCGCCGGTGTTTTTGCGCAGTTCGAGGAATTCCTCGATATCCATGTGCCAGGTTTCCAGGTAGGCGCAGACCGCGCCTTTGCGCTTGCCGCCCTGATTGACCGCCACCGCCGTGTCATTGACCACCTTGAGGAAGGGAACGACGCCCTGCGACTTGCCATTGGTGCCTTTGATGAAGGACCCCAGGGCACGCACCGGCGTCCAGTCGTTCCCCAGGCCGCCGCTGAACTTGGAGAGCATGGCGTTTTCTTTGATGGCTTCGTAGATGTCATCCAGGTCGTCACCCACGGTGGTCAGGAAGCAACTGGACAACTGCGGGCGCAGGGTTCCGGCATTGAATAAGGTCGGTGTCGAACTGACGAAGTCGAAGCTGGACAGCACCTCATAAAAGGCAATGGCATGGGTTTCGCGGTCGACTTCATTGAGCGCCAGACCCATGGCCACCCGCATCCAGAAGGCCTGCGGCAATTCGATGCGACGCTCCCGCACATGTAAAAAGTAGCGGTCATACAGAATTTGCATGCCCAGATACTGGAAGTTCAGGTCCCGCTCCGGCCTGAGCGCGGCGCTGATACGCTCCAGATCATACTGTCCCAGACGCGGGTCGATCAGCTCATTCTGGATGCCGGTTTGCAGATAGTCGCGGAAATACTGGGGATAACGTGCGGTCATCTCGGCCTGGGTCGCCGGTTCACCCAGCACTTCCCAGCGTACCCGGTCCAGGAGCAGACGTGCCGAGGCGTAGGCATAGGCGGGATCGCGCTCGATCAGTACCCGGCTGGCAAGAATAGGGGCCTGAAACAGCTCATCCTCGCTGATACCGTCGTAGAGATTTTTGACGGTATTGCCGAGAATGGCATCTATCGACACTGCGCTGCCCAGGCCACTGCAGGCTTCTTCGATAACGGCGCGCAGTCGTGCCATGTCCAGTGCCCGCTGGCTGCCATTCGGATGGCTGACCTTGATAACCGGGACCTCGGTTGGGGTTCCCGCCGCAGCTTGCTGGCGGCGTTCCCGCGCGCGCTCCTCGCGATAAAGCACATAGGCCCTGGCGACTTCGTGTTCGCCGGCGCGCATGAGCGCCAGTTCCACCTGATCCTGAATGTCTTCAATGTGAAAGGTGCCGCCCCCCGGCTGGCGCCGTTTCAGTGCTTCAATCACCTGTTCCGTCAGACGGCTGACGAGGTCACGGACGCGCGCGCTGGCCGCTCCGCTGCCGCCTTCCACGGCCAGGAAGGCCTTCGTCATGGCGATGTGGATCTTGCCGGCGTCAAAACTGACCATCGCGTTGTTGCGACGGATGACTTTGTAGTGGCTCGCTTCGGAGGGGTCGTAGGCAGGGTTGCTGACGATGGCTTGGGCGGCAGGATTAGACATGGGCGACTCCTATGATCGGGGCGTTAGTGGACGCAAACTGCGAGGCAGCGTAAAGGGATACGCCGGGGCGGCGTGCAAAAGCGGATCGCAGAGCGCCCAAGCACTAAATATAGACCTGATTCTGTCTGTGTCAACCATATCTTGTGCATAATGTCGTGCGCAAGTTGGGCAAAAGATGTGGATAACCTAGCCAGGAGTATCATTTAACAATGAAATTTTATCTCTTGTCCGTGGGCGGAGGGCAGGGTATCTCTGCCGGTTTATGAATTTGGACTTGTTCTAAACCACCGGTTGGGCGCATACTGATCACATTATCTGTCAGGAAGGAACGTCATGACTGCCTCAGCCTTGGAAATTGCCCGCGCCACTCTTTTTGCTCCCGGCGGAATCAGCGAAGGGGAGTTGGAAAAAGTATTCGGCCGCCTCTCCCATCGCGCCCTGGACGATGCCGACCTGTATTTTCAGTACAGCCGCAGCGAGGGCTTTAGTCTGGAAGAAGGGGTCGTGAAGTCGGGCAGTCACTCTATCGAACAAGGCGTGGGTGTGCGGGCGGTGAGCGGTGAACGTCAGGGTCTGGCCTATTCTGACGAAATCGCCGTGGATGCCTTGCTGACGGCGGCAGATGCGGCGCGCGCCATTGTCCATCATCCGGGACAGGGGAAAGGGCTGGTCTGGCAGCGGCGTCAGGGGCTGGCGCTTTATCCGCCTGTCGATCCCCTGGCTTCTCTTCCCAATAGCGAGAAAATCGCCCTGCTGGAACGCGTGGAACGGGCCGCCCAGGCCTGTGATCCGCGCATCGTCCAGGTGATGGCCAGCCTGAGTGCCCGTTTTGAGGTGGTGCTGGTGGCGCGCCTCGACGGTACCATGGCTGCCGACGTGCGCCCCCTGGTGCGCCTCAACGTCTCCGTCATTGTCGAGCAGGGCGGGCGTCGCGAGCAGGGCAGTGCTGGTGGCGGCGGTCGTTACGATTATCCGACCTTTCTTCAGGGCGACATGGCTTAAGACTTTGCCCGTGAGGCCGTGCGTCAGGCTCTCGTCAATCTGGAGGCGGAGGCGGCCCCCGCCGGCTGCAAGGAAGTGGTCCTCGGGCCGGGATGGCCGGGCATATTGCTGCATGAGGCTATTGGCCATGGTCTGGAGGGTGACTTCAACCGCAAGGGTACCAGCGCCTTCAGTGGCCGGGTCGGCCAGCGGGTCGCGGCGCCGGGCGTTACGGTTGTCGATGATGGTACTCTGGATGGCCGCCGTGGCAGCCTGAACGTCGATGATGAAGGAACCCCGACCCAGTGCACGACGCTGATTGAAGATGGCATCCTCAAAGGCTACTTGCAGGACACCCTCAATGCCCGCCTGACCGGAACGCGGTCGACGGGTAACGGGCGTCGCGAATCCTACGCGCACTTGCCCATGCCGCGGATGACCAACACCTACATGCGGGCCGGGGATCGCGATCCCCAGGAAATCATCGCCAGCGTTAAACGTGGGCTCTACGCCGTCAACTTCGGGGGCGGTCAGGTGGATATCACTAACGGCAAGTTCGTTTTTTCTGCCTCTGAAGCGTATCTTATTGAAAATGGGAAGATAACCCGGCCAGTCAAAGGCGCCACCCTGATTGGCAACGGCCCGGATGTGCTCACCAGGGTTGAAATGATCGGCAACGACCTCCAACTAGATACGGGAGTGGGCACCTGTGGCAAGGATGGCCAGAGTGTGCCCGTAGGTGTTGGGCAGCCGACGCTGAAAATCCGTGATCTGACCGTGGGTGGAACACAAGGTTGAGAACCCTGCTCTTGTCAGGGTGTCTTGGGAAGGCTAACATCGAGCGATATATTGGTATTATAATCAGTCTAATTCTCCCATTCGGGGGGTGTGCGAATGAATAATGTATTAAAAAACGTGCTGTTGTGGGTGGCGATTGGCGTCATTCTGATGCTGGTGTTTCAGAACCTCAATACGAGTAGTTCGACGCCGGCTCAGGCTATGGATTTCTCGACCTTCGTGAATAGTATCAAGCAGGGTCAGGTCGCCGATGTCACCATCAACGGTAATCATGTGAATGGCAGCCTCAGCTCCGGGCAGCAATTCAGCGTCTACACCCCGGTAAACGACACGCAAATCGTTCCCCAACTGCTGGCTGCCGGGGTGAAGATCTCGGTCAAGCCGCCGGAAGGGCAATCACTGTTGCTTTCTATCCTCATCTCCTGGTTCCCGATGCTCTTGCTGATCGGTGTGTGGATTTTCTTCATGCGCCAGATGGGCGGTGGTGGCGCGGGCGGTCGGGGAGCGATGACTTTCGGTCGCAGCAAGGCGCGGATGCTGACGGAAGAAAACAATAAGGTCACTTTTGCCGATGTGGCGGGCATTGAAGAAGCCAAGGATGAGCTTGCAGAGATCGTTGAATTCCTGCGCGATCCGCAGAAATTCCAGCGCCTTGGCGGACGGATTCCCAAGGGCGTATTGCTCATGGGTTCGCCGGGTTCTGGTAAGACCTTGCTGGCGCGTGCCATTGCGGGCGAAGCACGGGTACCTTTCTTCTCTATCTCCGGCTCCGACTTTGTGGAAATGTTTGTTGGTGTCGGCGCATCGCGGGTTCGCGATATGTTCGAGCAGGCTAAAAAGCATGCCCCTTGCATTATCTTTATCGACGAGATCGATGCGGTGGGTCGTCAGCGCGGTGCTGGTCTGGGTGGCGGTAACGACGAACGCGAGCAGACCCTGAATCAGTTGTTGGTGGAGATGGATGGTTTCGAGGGTACTGAGGGCATCATTGTTGTTGCCGCCACCAACCGTCCGGATGTGCTGGACCCGGCGTTGTTGCGGCCCGGACGTTTCGACCGGCAGGTCACTGTACCGTTGCCGGACATTCGCGGGCGCGAGCAGATTCTGCAGGTGCACATGCGTAAGGTGCCGATTGCCCCGGACGTAGACCCCAAGGTCATTGCCCGGGGTACCCCAGGCTTCTCCGGCGCGGACCTGGCCAATCTGGTCAATGAAGCGGCGCTGATGGCGGCACGCAGGAGCAAGCGTCTGGTAGATATGCATGACTTTGAGGATGCCAAAGACAAGGTCATGATGGGGGCTGAACGCAAGTCGGTGGTCATGAGCGACAAACAGCGGGAAACCACGGCCTATCACGAGTCGGGCCATGCGGTGGTCGCTAAGTTGTTGCCGGGCACGGACCCGGTGCATAAAGTCACCATCATTCCGCGTGGTCGGGCCCTGGGGCTCACCATGCAGTTGCCGACGGAGGATCGTTTTAATTACGAGCGTCAGGAAATTCTCTGTAACATCTCCATTCTCATGGGTGGGCGCATTGCAGAAGAAGTGTTCCTCAACCAGATGACGACAGGCGCGGGTAACGACATTGAGCGTGCCACCGACCTGGCGCGGCGCATGGTGACCCAGTGGGGCATGTCCGGCATCGGGCCGATGGTCATTGGTGAAAAAGAGGAAGAGGTGTTCATTGGTCGGGAAATGACCAAGCACAGCAATATCTCCGAGCAGACGGCGAGAACCGTAGACGGAGAGGTGCGCGATATTATCCAGGAGCGCTACGGCATTGCCCGTAAGCTGATTGAGGAAAATCGCGACAAGGTCGAGGCCATGGCCCGGGCTCTGCTGAAGTATGAAACGCTGGACGCGGGGCAGGTGAGTGACATCATGGCAGGCCGCGACCCGCAGCCGCCGGTAGAGGGTACGGGAAACTATCCCTCCACACCCGGTGGTAATGTCACGACGGCCGACAAATCGGGCGGGCAGCCGTTGCCTGGCCTGAATCCGGGAGAACACCCCGTTTGACCCTGACGCTGGATTGCAACGGGCGCCCGCTGGTTCTCGGGCGCCCTTGTGTTATGGGGGTGCTCAATATCACCCCTGATTCTTTTTCCGACGGTGGCACCTATCTGTCTGTGGATGTTGCTCTTACGCGCGCTAAACGGATGTGGGAAGAGGGCGCCGATATCATCGATATCGGGGCGGAATCCACCCGTCCCGGGGCGCCAGCGGTGGCGCTGGAGGAAGAGTTGCGGCGCCTGCTGCCGGTATTAGAAGCGGTGGCGGCAGAGGTGCCGCTGCCTATTTCCATTGACACCAGCAAAGCAGCCGTTATGCGCGCCGCCTGGTCCTTGGGCGCAGGGCTCATGAATGATGTGACCGCGTTGCGTGCTGATCCGCTGGCGCTGGAGACCATCGCCGGGTTGGGTGTTCCCGCCTGTCTGATGCACATGCGGGGTACGCCGCAGAATATGCAAACAGAAACCCATTACGGCGATGTGGTAGCGGAGGTGAAGAGCTTCCTGCTTGAGCGCATAGAGCGTTGTGTTGCGGCAGGCATTCCCCGACAACATCTGCTCATTGATCCCGGCTTTGGTTTCGCCAAAGATCTGGAAGCCAACTGCAGTTTACTGCGCCATCTGGATGTCTTTGCGTCCATAGGTGCGCCGTTGCTCGTTGGTCTTTCCCGCAAGCGCATGATCGGCGAGCTTTCTGGCGCGGAACGGGCTACAGAGCGCGTGGCGGGCAGTATTGCCGCTGCACTTTGGGCAGTAGAGCGCGGCGCCCATATCGTGCGCGTCCACGATGTGGCGGAAACGGTGCAGGCGCTACGGGTCTGGCGCGGAATTGGTTTGAGTTGAAGATATGAAGATGCACCTTTTATAACTACAGGCAGGGTTGCGCCCCAGGCGCTGACAGGCCGCCCATACGTGGAGTCAAAGAAACTATGGCGAGAAAATGGTTTGGGACCGACGGTGTGCGCGGTCAGGTCGGTGATTCTGTTATTCATCCTGAATGGGTTCTCCGCCTGGGCTGGGCCGCTGGACATGTGCTCACGGCCGACGCGCCGGGGCGGCCCCGGGTGGTTATTGGCAAAGACACCCGTTTGTCGGGATACATGCTGGAGTCCGCTCTGGAGTCCGGTCTGGCGGCGGCGGGCGTCGATGTTTTGCTG
>NZ_JBYCKR010000217.1:0-3629 GCF_057473505.1 Acidithiobacillus sp. TH-A35
CTTGAAGCGGCGCAAGTCGAGCGCGTCAATCATTGTCCGCGCCTCGGCCAGGTTTTTCGCCGGGCGGGCATCGTTGTGTACGGGAGTTACCGTGCGCGCGCCGGCGGCAAACTGGATCTCGGCCATGCTCTGATAGGTGCGCCGCACGGCCTCCCAGGTGTAATCGGTCAACTGGTAATCCAGCACCGGGGAACCATCGCTGCGCAGCTGCACTTCACCTTGTGAACTGTCCGGGTGAAAGCCATCGCGCAGCAGGGCAATCATCATGTTGGCGTTGGGTAGCTGCTGCATCAGCTCGCTATTGGCCACGCCCGTGCCGCCGAGGACCGTAGCACTGAAGCCAGGTTGCATGGGCGGCACCTCCAGTTTGTAGCCCATCGGGCCGGTGGCACCGTCCTGCCACTGGAAATGGTCGGAATAAATGGACTGGGGAGCGCCATAGAAGGGATTGATCTGCTGGTCGAACTGCGCCCAGGAAAAGGTCGTGAGGTGCAGGAAGGTGCGCTTGCCGAGGATGCCATGCGGATCGGGCGCTTCGGAGCGCAGCAGCAAACCTGGGGTATTGATGCTGCCGCCGGCCAGGATGTAATGCCGGGCATGAACCTGGATCCGCCGCCCGGTCGGTGCGACGCAGCGCTCATCCATGGCTACGCACTCGAGCCCGGTTACACGACCACCGTCCAGCTGCAGACGCTCGGCCCGGGCGAGGTAGATCAGCTCGCCGCCATTATCCAGCAGCGCCGGGATGCTGGTGACCAGCATGGACTGCTTGGCGTTGGTTGGGCAGCCGAGACCGCAATAGCCGAGATTCCAGCAGCCGCGCACGTTGCGTGGGATGACTTGCCAATGCAGTCCGAGCTTCTCGCAGCCACGGCGCAGCACGTCGTTGTTGGCATTGGGCGGCATGGCCCAGGGGCTGATGCCCAGGCGCTCTTCCATACGAGCGAACCAGGGTGCCAGTTCTTCTACGCTGTGCCCAAGTACTTCATGCTCACTGGCCCAATGCGCCAGGGTGGGCTCGGGCGTGCGGAAGCAGGACGTCCAGTTGACCAGGGTAGTGCCGCCGACGGCACGGCCCTGCAGGATGGTAATGGCGCCGTCCTTCGACATGCGCCCCAGCCCTTCCTGATACAGGTCGGGGTAGGCCTCATGTTCCTGCAGCTTGAAATCACTGCTGGTGAACAGGCCGCCTTCCTCTATCAGCAAGACCTTGAATCCGGCTGCGCTGAGTATTTCCGCGCTGGTGGCACCACCGGCGCCGCTGCCGACGATGGCGATATCCGCCTCCAGGGTCAGGTCTTGCTCCAGTTGTGCAGCGTTGGTCACTTTCCAGTCGCGCTTGAGTCCTTCGGTGAACAGATCCGGAATGGGCATGCAGGGGCTCTCCTGTTCAGATGCGCGGTGGGCCCGGATAGCCGCATTGCGGCCATGACGCCGGGGTGCTGTAGCAGGACAGCAGAATCAGATTGGTCAGAGCGTTCTGACCCTGTTGCAGCAAGGCGAAGGAGCTGTTTTCCCAGCGCTTGAGGAAGGCTTGCACCGCCTCGTCGTTGGCATTCTCCCAAGAGCCCCAGATGCCGGTTACTGCGCCGCGCGTGACGCCCAGAGTCAGCAGATCGAACAGCTGCAACAGCTGGGTGTTGAGGCTGGGTGACAACTGATTCAGGTTGTTGTCGAGCGCCAGCAGAACGCCTTCTACAATGGCGGCCTGTTGCTCTGCCGGGAGCGCGCCAACCAGCACCACTGGGATTACCCGACGCAACATGGGCAGATCATCCTTGCGCAGTTGCTGGAAACCCTGCGCGGGGGTATCGGCCGAGCAACCGCCAAGGCTGGCGATGCCGCCGACGGTAGTCAGGACGGCGGTGCCGAACAATCCCAGTTTGAGCAACTGGCGACGATTCATGCCGGGGGCGTCTGCAGTGGTGTCGGGCATTATTATTGTTGTCCTTGGCCTGGTGAGTTGGTCAGCGAATCAGCAATTTGCGCAACAACTTCTGCATGGCGCTGCCGTAGGGCGGATAAAGCACCCGTGTGGCATTGAAGCGCGGCTTGCGCAATACCGCCTTGGCCTTGCTGAAGGTCAGAAAACCCTCATGACCATGGTAATGGCCCATGCCGGAAGGCCCGATACCGCCAAAGGGCAGGTCGCATACCGCGACATGCAGCAGGGTCTCGTTCAGGCCCACGCCGCCGGAATGGGTCTGCTCCATTACCCGCTGTTGCTCACCCCGATCGTAGCCAAAATAGTAGAGCGCCAGCGGGCGCGGACGGGCATTGATATAGGCGATGGCGTCGTCGATCTGCCGGTAGGGCACGATCGGCAGCAATGGGCCGAATATCTCATCCTGCATCACCAGCATGTCATCGCTGACATCCACCAGCAGGGTAGGGGGCAGGCGTTGCTCCTGGCTTGCGTCGAACAAGGGGAGCACCCGCGCACCCTTGGTTTGGGCATCGTCGATATAGCTGTTCAATCGCGCCTGCTGGCGCGGATTGATGATGCTGGTGTAGTCGGGGCTATCACTGAGCTGCGGATAAAACCGGCTGATCATCTTGCGGTAAGCCTCGACAAATGCTTCCACCCGCGCTTCCGGCACCAGTACATAGTCCGGCGCCACGCAGGTCTGCCCGGCATTCATGGTCTTGCCGAAGGCGATGCGTTCGGCAGCGTCGTCCAACGGTACCGTTGCCGAGACAATGGCCGGTGATTTGCCACCCAGTTCCAGCGTTACCGGGGTCAGGTTATCCGCCGCTGCGTGCAGAATATGTCGGGCAATGCTGGTGGCGCCGGTGAATAGGAGGTGATCGAAGGGCAGGCGGGAAAAAGCTGCACCCACATCCGCCTCGCCCAGCACCACAGCGACCTGATCCTCTGGAAAGGCTCTGGCCAACAGCTCCTTGACCAGTTGGGACGTAGCCGGGGTTGATTCACTCATCTTGATCATTACCCGGTTACCCGCCGCCAGCGCACCGAGCAGCGGGCCGATGGCCAGAAAAATCGGATAATTCCAGGGCACTATCACCCCAACGACGCCCAGCGGTTGATAGAACACCTGAGCCGAGCCCGGTTGAAAGGCGATGCCCAGCGGGCGTCGTGCCGGTTTCATCCAGCGGCGCAAATGTTTGCAGACGTGATCGATGGATTGCAGGCTGGGTAATATCTCGGCAAACAGCGTCTCATCCCGCGAACGGTTACCGAAATCCCGACTCACCGCCTCAGCCAACGCTTCCTGTTCATCTACCAGAACTGTGCGCAGCCGTTTCAGCCAACTCAGCCGAGTTGCCAGCGAAGGCATGGGATCGGCCTGAAAAGCATTGCGCTGCTGCTTCAGTAACGAAGCCAGAGGCGCCTCGATGTCGCTACGGGAAGGGCTACTATCCACTGAAAAAGCTCCGGGCGGGATTGGAGTAATTATTCTAATTTTTGTAAAGCAATGCCGCAGCAGGGTCAAGAAGGATTTCAAGCCCCGTCATCCTCGGCATAGGTCGGATCCATCCTTCCTAAGGTGTTTGGTAAAGCGGGCATGAGCCCGTCTTATTCACGAGCCTTGACCTAAAATAAAGAAGGCGAGTGGTTTATTCTTTATAATCAATATGTTCGGCAAGAACTTGATTAGAGAGGGCCG
>NZ_JBYCKR010000218.1:0-1862 GCF_057473505.1 Acidithiobacillus sp. TH-A35
TGGGGCTGGCGGCTGAGTACGGCGTTGATCTGGTCACCGCGAAAACCTTCTTCCTTGAAATAGACGCGCATCCGATCCTGGAAAAAGTCGAGAATGGCGCTGCGAACTGCCGTAGGATCTTTGATGATGGCGCGCCCCAGAGTCTCCAGTGTCAGATCAACGACGCTGTCCAGGTGCAGAACTAAATCGGCATTGAGAATAATGCGCAAGATGCCCAATGCGGCCCGGCGCAGGGCAAAGGGATCCCGGTCGCCGCTGGGGACTTTGCCAATGGCAAAAAAGCCGCAGAGGGTATCGAGCTTGTCGGCGATGGCCAGGCACTGACCGGCCCGGCTCGGGGGGGTATCATCATCGCGACCGTTGGGCAGGTAATGTTGACCAATGGCCGCCGCGACTTCGGCTTTTTCGCCGTCATGACGGGCGTAATGTCCGCCCATGATGCCCTGAAGTTCGGGAAATTCTCCCACCACGCCGGAGAGCAAATCACTTTTGCAGAGTGCTGCGGCCCGTTCCAGATCATCCGCATTGACCTGACAGAACGGACTGAAGGCCCGGGCCAGTTTTTGCAGGCGCAGGGTTTTGTCATAAATGCTGCCCAGACCCTCCTGAAAGAGGACCTGTTTCAGTTCGGGAAGTCTTTCGGCCAGGGGTTTCTGGCGATCCTGATCCCAGAAAAAAGCGGCATCGGCCAGGCGGGCGCGCAGCACCCGGTTATTCCCATGAATCACCACTTGCGCATCCTGACTGTGCAAGTTGGCTGCAAACACATATTGGGCTATCAGTTGGCCATTTTCGCCACGTAACGGAACATAGCGTTGATGCTGCATCATCACGGTGATCAGTGCTTCTTCGGGAATCCGCAGGTAATCTTCGGCAAAGCTGCCCAACAGGATCACCGGCCACTCATTCAGACCGGTAATTTCATCCAGTAGGGCGGGAGGTAATATGGGGGTAGCCCCCAGGTCTTCGGCCAAGGCGGAAATTTTGTGGGCAATATGCTCGCGGCGCAGGTCAAAATCCGCCATCACCTGGCCGTGCATCAGGGCCTCGGCGTAGTCTGAGGGCTGCGGGATGAGGATGGATTCAGGATGATGGACCCGATGACCGAAGCTCATGCCTCCGGCTTGCAGTCCAAATGCCTTCCAGTCCAGGACTTGTTGTCCTTGACGTAAAAGCAGCCAGCGTACCGGGCGCAGGAAGCTGTCCTGACGGGATCCCCAGTGCATGCTTTTGCGTAAGGGCAGGGCGGCAATCGTCTGGCTGGCAATTTCCGGGAGCAGGCTGTAACTGCTGCGTGCGGCTTCGATTTCCCGCCAGGCCAGCACCGGGCCTTTTTCCGTTTCAAGGGTGTGCAAATCGGCGAAGCTTACACCACAGGAGCGGGCGAAACCTTCGGCTGCGGGTGTAACATTTCCATTGGCATCCCGGGCTCTCGCTACCGGGGGGCCGCGCCGGATGCTTTCCCGGGGATGGCTGTGCAGGGCGAGGCCCTGAATCCATAAAGCCAGACGTCGGGGGGTGACATAGGCCGTAATCTGACCACAATCGAGCCCGGCTTCACCCAGCAGGCGAGTCATCTGCGCAACTGCGGCATCCCTTAAGGGGAGTTGTTCGCGGGCGGGAAGCTCTTCACAGCCGATTTCCAGAAGACAATCTTCCCGCAGAAGTTTTTCATGGGTTGACATCAGGCACTCCGCAACAGGGGATGGCCCAGTTCGGCCCGGGCTTCGGCATAAATTTCCGCTACGCCTTTGGCCAGGCCACGAACCCGACCGATAAAACGGGCGCGTTCGTTGACGCCAATGGCATGCCGGGCATCCAGGAGGTTGAAAGTATGGGAGCAGTCGAGAACCCGTTCATAG
>NZ_JBYCKR010000219.1:0-3936 GCF_057473505.1 Acidithiobacillus sp. TH-A35
CGAGTCCATCAAGGCGGGTATGGCTGAGCCCCTCCCAAAAAGCTCGAAGGAGCTTGAGTGGTGAATTGGGACGTTGTTTATTCCAAGCATGCAATGAAGGATGCAAAGAAGCTTGCTGCAAGTGGCCTTAAATCAAAGGCGCAAGAACTGCTCGCGGTTCTTGCCAACGATCCATTTCAAAATCCACCACCCTTTGAAAAGTTGGTCGGCGATCTAGCTGGCGCATACGCTCGCCGCATCAATATTCAGCACCGTATCGTGTACGAAGTTTTCACGAAAGAGAAAATAGTTCGCGTCCTGCGGATGTGGACGCACTATGAATGATATGGAAGCCATTGCACGCGGTGAACAGGCGATCGCGGAAGGCCAGGTAGCCACCTATGCCCAAGCCAGAACCCGTCTTACCCCTTGCCCGATGGCTGAAATGGCGCCGTAAACCATTGCGCCACCCCGGTGCCTATGGCAACCTTTGTGCCACATTCGGTATCCGGCTCAAGATAAATTTATGGAAACTCCCGCCTACTCCCCGCAAGAGCTCGAAGCCGCCGTGCAGCAGCGCTGGCACGATCAGCAGACTTTCAAGGCCGCCGCGACGCCCTCGGGTGAAAAATTCTACGCCCTCGCCATGTTTCCCTACCCCTCCGGGCAATTGCACATGGGACATGTGCGCAACTACAGCATCGCCGACGCCATCGCCCGCTATCAGCGGATGCGGGGCAAGGAAGTCATGCAGCCCATGGGTTGGGATGCCTTCGGCCTGCCTGCGGAGAATGCGGCCCTCAAGCATGGTTTGGCACCGGCGCAGTGGACCATGGATAACATCGCCCACATGCGCGGCCAGTTGCAGCGGCTGGGCCTGTCTTACGACTGGTCACGGGAGTTCGCCACCTGCACGCCGGATTACTATCGCTGGGAGCAGTGGCTGTTCGTGAAGCTCTGGGAGAAAGGTCTGGTCTATCAGAAGCTGAGCACCGTCAACTGGGACCCTGTGGACCAGACCGTCCTCGCCAACGAGCAGGTGGTGGACGGCTGTGGATGGCGCTCCGGCGCGCCGGTCGAGCACAAGGAGATCGTGCAGTATTTCCTGCGCATCACCGCCTACGCCGAAGAACTGCTGAGCGGCCTCGACACCCTGAGCGAGGGCTGGCCGGAGCAGGTACTGACCATGCAACGCAACTGGATCGGTCGCTCGGAAGGCGCAGAGATTCATTTCCCGCTGGCCGCTGGCGACGGTGTCATCAAGGTCTTCACCACCCGTCCCGACACCCTGATGGGGGCGACCTATCTGGCGGTGGCCCCGGAACATCCCCTGGCCGTTCAGGCGGCGGAAAACAGCGCTGAACTCGCGGCCTTCCTCGAACGCTGCCGCCATGGGTCCGTTTCCGAAGCCAGCATCGAAACCCAGGAGAAGGAGGGACATCCCCTCGGCCTGAACGTGCGGCATCCGCTTACCGGCGTGGAGCTACCCGTCTGGACCGCCAATTTCGTGCTCATGGGTTACGGCGAAGGCGCGGTGATGAGTGTGCCCGCCCATGATCAGCGGGACTTTGAGTTCGCGCACAAATATGGCCTGCCCGTTCGGGCGGTGATTCAGACCGAGGGTATTGTCACCGGCGGCGAAGCCATGACGGAGGCCTACACCGGCAGCGGCACCTTATTCAACTCCGGGACTTTCGACGGCCTGGCCAATGAAGAGGCCAAGAGCCGCATCACCGCAGCCGTAGCCGCCAAGGGACTGGGGCGGAAGACGGTCAACTTCCGTTTGCGCGACTGGGGTATCTCCCGCCAGCGCTACTGGGGCACGCCCATCCCCATGATCCACTGCGCCCACTGCGGCGTCGTGCCGGTACCGGAGCGAGATCTGCCGGTGATCCTGCCGACCCACTACCAGCTTAAAGACCCGCGTTCGCCGCTGCTGGACGACCCCGAGTTCACCCAGGTGGCCTGCCCGCAATGTGGCGCCGCAGCCCGGCGGGAAACCGACACCATGGACACCTTTGTCGAGAGCTCCTGGTATTACGCCCGCTTCGCCTGCCCCGATGCCGGGCAGATGCTCGACCAGCGCGCCGCCGACTGGCTGCCGGTGGATCAGTATGTGGGCGGTGTGGAGCACGCGGTGCTGCATCTGCTCTACGCCCGCTTCTTCAACCGCCTGCTCCGCGATGTCGGCCTGCTGCCCGCCGACGGCGCCCACGATGAGCCCTTCCGCCATCTGCTGACTCAGGGCATGGTGCTCAAAGACGGCAGCAAGATGAGCAAATCCAAGGGCAATACGGTGGACCCGCAAGGCCTGATCGACCGCTACGGAGCCGATACCGCGCGTCTCTTTATCCTCTTTGCGGCGCCGCCGGAACAGCATCTGGAGTGGTCGGACAGCGCCGTGGAAGGGGCTTACCGCTTCCTCAACCGGTTCTGGCGCCTGGTCCACGAGTATGGCGCCACGCCCCCGGCACTGCCCGCAGATCTCTCCGCCGAGGCGGTGGACCTGCGCCGCGCGGTGCATCAGTGCATTGATCGGGTCAGCCGCAACATGGACGGGCGCTATCATTTCAACGTCGCCATCGCCGCCATCATGGAGCTGACCAACAGCCTGATGAAGGTCCCTGCGGATGCCCCGGCCGACTTACGGGCGGTACTGGGCGAAGGACTGCGCGCCCTGACCCTGCTGCTGGCCCCCTTTGCGCCCCATA
Source organism: Acidithiobacillus sp. TH-A35 (assembly GCF_057473505.1). Lineage (NCBI taxonomy): Bacteria > Pseudomonadati > Pseudomonadota > Acidithiobacillia > Acidithiobacillales > Acidithiobacillaceae > Acidithiobacillus > Acidithiobacillus sp. TH-A35. Next base: position 2,691 of record NZ_JBYCKR010000219.1, read on the forward strand.
TCGCCGAAGTGCTTTGGGGGAAACTGGGGCAAAACAGCGTGATCAGCCATGCGTCCTGGCCCGTCGCTGATGCCGGGGCACTGCGTTGCGATACCGTGACACTGGTCATTCAGATCAACGGCAAGTTGCGCGAACGCATGGATTTTCCCGCTGATGCGGACCATGCCAGCGTCGAACAGACGGTACTGGCCCATCCGGCCATGCAGCACCATCTGGAGGGTAAAACCGTGCGTAAAGTGATCATCGTACCCGGCCGTCTGGTCAACGTGGTGGCGGGATGAGCCGCACGCGGCAGTGGCGTCGCTGGTGGCTCGTGGCGGGGCTGGCTCTGCTGCTGGGCGGCTGCGGCTTTCATCTGCAAACCGGGGCCACCATTCCGCCCAAGCTGACGGGGCTGCGCGTCGTCGGCAGCGGCCCCGCCGGAGGCAGCCTGGCCGAGGCCGTCCATCGCGAACTGCAGCGGGACGGCAACAAGGCAACGCCCGATGGCCCCCAGATCCAGATCGACAGCGCGTACGTCAGCCAGCGGATCATCAGCATGAGCCCGGGCAGCGGCGTCGCTCTGGAGTTTCTCAACACCCTGCACGCCGAATTCAGCGTTATCGGCAGCGACCAAAAGGTGCTCCTCGCTGCCCAGCCGCTGCTGGTGGAGAACAGCTTCAGCTACAACAGCGGCAGCCCACTGGGCACCAACGAGCAGCAGGTCACCGTGCAGCGCCTGCTGATGGAGCAGGGCGCACGGCAGATTCTGCGACAGGTGCTCAACAGCCCCAGCTTCCGCCAGCAGGCACCCTGAGATGCGGCTGAAGCCGGCGCAATGGGCCAGCCATTTACGCGGCCCCCTGGCATCAGTATATGGCCTCTTTTCCGATGAGCCCCTACTCTTGCAGGAGGCGGAAGATGCCCTGATCGCCGCTGCGGCACAGCATGGTTTCGGCCAGAAACAGCGCCTCGGCCAGCAAGGCGGTACGGTCTGGGATGCCTTGCGCGACGAGCGGGATGCGGGTTCGCTTTTCGTTGAACAACGCCTGCTCCTGCTGCGTCTGGATAGTCCCAAAGTCCCCAAAGAAGGCAGCGCCGCCCTGCAGTACTGGCTGGCCTCGCCACCTCCCGACGCCCTGCTGATTCTCAGTGGCCCCCGCCCTGACGCCAGCACGCAGAAAACCGCCTGGTTCAAGGCCATCGAGACTCACGGCCACACGCTCCTGCTGTACCGCCCGGAGGGGCAGGACTGGCCGCGCTGGGT
>NZ_JBYCKR010000220.1:0-3559 GCF_057473505.1 Acidithiobacillus sp. TH-A35
CCTGTCGGGTGTGTGCTCGAGAATCAAGCGCTCTTTTCCATGGCGATGGCCACGCGCCCTCGCCAAAGACGCATCCAGCCGGATCAACATTTCTCGGGCTTCCACATACACACCCGTTGCCCAGGCCTCTTCCCGTGCCCGTAAGCCGCGAGCCACAAAGCCCCGCTGCGTTTCCGGAGGGTGGATATTCTGAATGAACGGCTCCGTCTTACCCCTCCCCCTCATCCCCATCCTCGCCCGCATGCCGCTCGCCCTTCAGGGGAATACTCAGATTCTTCAGCTTGCGATAGAGATGCGTGCGCTCCAGCCCCACCACTTCCGCCGTTCGCGCGATATTCCACTCGTTACGCGCCAGATGGTATTCGAGGAAGGCACGCTCAAAGCGCTCCCGCGCGCGCTTCAGGGTGCCGCCAAAATCTTCCCCGTCGAAATTAGTGTTGGCGAGGACGAGGCGATTATCCAGACCCAGCGCCCCCTCCACCTCTTCCGCGCTGATCTCCGGCCCTTCCGCCAGAATCAGCAGTCGTTCCACCAGATTTTGCAATTCGCGGACGTTGCCCGGCCAGGGATAATGCCGCAGCACGTCCAGGGTTTCCGGGGCAAAGTGGCGCGCGGCCAAGCCATCGCGGGCGCCATAAAAGCGTACGAATTCTTCTATCAGCGTCGGAATATCTGCACTCCGCGCGGACAGCGGCGGCACCTTGAGGGGCAGGGCGCTGAGGCGGTAGTAGAGATCGCTGCGGAACTGCCCGCTCTGCACCGCGTGCGCCAAATCCTGCGCGCTTCCGGCGATAACGCGCACATCCACCGGCACGGGCGTCGTCCCGCCCACCCGGATGATGCGTCGCTCCTGCAAGGCCGAGAACAGCCGCGCCTGGGTTTCCAGGTCCATGTCGGCAATTTCGTCGATGAAGAGCGTGCCGCCATGGGCCACTTCCAGACGCCCGCGGGTCAGTTTGCCATGATCTTCATTGCCGAAGAGCTCAATGGCGACATTGGGGCGAGCGATGGCAGCGGCACGCAGATCCACGAAGGGCCCCTGTGCCCGTCGGCTTTGCCGGTGCAAATAACGCGCGGCCACTTCCTTACCGCTACCCGGCTCGCCCAGCAGCAACGCCCAGGAATCCACCGCTGCCACCCGCTGCAACTGTTCGCGAAACTGGCGGATCGCCGGGCTCTCGCCGCTTGGCCGCTCTACCCAGCCGGCCTGCGCGCGCAGGTCGCGGTTCTCGCGCTGCAAGCGACTGGATTCCAGGGCATGGGTGACGGTAAGCAGGGTCTTGTCCAGCGACAGCGGCTTTTCGATAAAGTCATAGGCGCCCAGCTTAGTCGCCTGCACCGCCGTTTCGATGGTGGCGTGCCCGGACATCATCACCACCGGCTGCTCCAGACCCGCTTCGGCCCAGCGCCGCAAGAGGCTGACGCCGTCCTCACCCGGCATCCAGATATCAAGGAGGACGAGGTCCGCCATCTGATCACGCAGCAGCACTTCGGCGGCTTCCGCACTTCCCGCGGTATGCACGCTGTAGCCTTCGTCTTCCAGAATTTCTGCCAGGGTCGCGCAGATATCGGGTTCGTCATCCACCACCAGAATATTCAATCGTGCCTCTTCCATGCCGCCTCCTGAACGCTTGCTTCAACCCAACGGAAAATCGATAACGATACGCGCACCGCCCTGCAAACCCTGATTATCGGCAATAATCAGCCCGCCGTGCTCCTCAACGATACGCCGGACGATGGCGAGACCCAGCCCAGAACCCTTCACCTTGCTGGTGACATAGGGCTCAAAAACCCGCGCCAGCAACTCGGCCGGGAAGCCGGGTCCGTCATCCAACACACTCAACTCTAGCATTTTTGCCGGGCCGGCGTCCGTCAAACGGGTGCGAATCAGGATATGCTTACCATCAGAAGATTCTATGCCACCCTGTAGAGCATCCATGGCATTACGCAAGAGATTGTTGAGGATCTGGCGCAGGCGATGCACATCGGCCCGCAGGGGGGGCAGGCCCGCACCCAGTTCAGCCCGAATCTCCACCCCGCTCTCTTGCCCGCGATACAGGTCGAGCACGTCCAGAATCAGCGTGTTCAGATCGAGCGGGCGCAACTCCAGTTGCGGCTGCCGGGCGTACTCCGAGAAGGCGTCCACCATCACCTTGAGGGCATCCACCTGATGGATGATGGTACGGGTGGCGCGATCCAGGGTCTCCCCCTCATCGCCAAGGCGTTCCAGATATTTGCGCCGCAGTCGCTCGGCGGAGAGCTGGATGGGGGTGAGCGGGTTCTTGATCTCGTGGGCCAGACGCCGCGCCACCTCACTCCAGGCGGCGCTGCGCTGGGCGGCGACCAGCGTACTGATATCATCAAAAACCAGTACGAAACCCCGACTGCCGGCATCATCCGCAAAATGGGCGCCATGCACGATAATGGTTTGTGGCCCGTCGGAGCGCTCGATCTGCAACTCTTTCTGCATCCCGTTACGGGGGTGTTCCACCCAGTCCGCCACCAGCTTCCACAGGGGCTCCAGCGCGGTGCCGTCATGCAATGCATCCAGAGCACTGCCCCTGGGCAAATCCTCCTGAAGGATATGGGTCGCCGCGGCGTTGACCTCAGCCAAATGGTTTTCGCCATCAAAGGTCAGGATGCCGCTGGAAATCTGTCCGAGCACGGTCTCCAGGTACAGCCGCCGCTGCTCCGCCTGCTCCTGCGCCGCCGCCGCCTGCTGCTTGGCCCGCGCCAGTTGTCGGGTCATATTGTTGAACGAATGTATCAGGACACCCAGCTCGTCGTGACTCGCCACCGTCTGCAGGGGAATAAACTCGCCGCGCGCCACCGCCTGGGTGCCAGCCGCCAGCCGCGCTATCGGCGCTGTCAGGCGCCGCGCCAGATGCAAGCCCATCCACACCGCCGACAGCACGGCTAGCAGCAAGGCCACCGCCAGGCTGAGCTGAAAGGCCGTTTTCATCGGCTCGCGCATCAGCATCAACTGGTGATACCGGGTATAAGCCACCTGCACGGCCTCCGCCGCCTGGGTCAATTGCTCAGGAATGGGCTGTTCCACATAGAGCATGCGGTTGCTCTCCCCCAGATGCGGGCTCAGTACCGGAATCAGCACCTTTACCAGCAAGCCGCCTTTGGGTTCCGGCTCGATGGTGGCCGTCGGATGGCTCTCATCCATGGCGAGGATTTCCCGGCGCGGCAAACGCGGCGCCAGACTGAGGTTATCGCTGCTGGTGGCGATGATCCGGTTATCGCTGGAGAAGAGGGTAACACTACTCAAACGGTACTGATCGCGCAGGGCAATCACGGTGATTACGGCGTTGCTGTCAGACTCCCCCACCAGGGCCTGAGCAATGCTCTCCGCCGCCAACAGCGTGGAATTACGGTAACGATCCACACCGGCCTTGGCCACGTTCAGGGCCTGATCCAGCGCAGTCTGCACCGCACCGCTAAACCACGAGTCCACACCCCGATTCAGATATTGCCAGGAAAAACCGAAGACGATGACCGCCGGCAGGAAACTGAGCAGGGTAATGATGACCACCAAACGGGTGGCGAGTTG
>NZ_JBYCKR010000221.1:0-6063 GCF_057473505.1 Acidithiobacillus sp. TH-A35
CTGCCAGCCGCCAGCGGTGCCCTCGCCCTGGCCCTTTTCTGGGGCGGCATGACCGCCGCGCGTTTTGCCTTGGGCTTTATTCCCAACCATTTGCTGCACCGGCGGATCATTTATCTGCTTGCGCCTCTGGGGATCGCCGTATGCTTCCTGCTCATCCCCCATCTCGTCAACACCAGCGCCTTGCTCATGGCCTTTACGGCCGCGGGGGTCGCCTGCGGCATCTACTATCCCTACAGCATGGCCTACGGCATTGCCGCCCACCCCAAGGAAGGCACCCAGATGGCCGGACTCCTGGTCGGGGCACTCATGGTGGGCGAAGGCATCGGCTCCTTCGGGCTCGGCCCCCTGCAGAGTCTGCTCAGCCTCGGTGACATTTATACCCTGTCGGCCCTCTGGGCCATCCCTCTCTTCTATCTCGCCTGGCGCAACAGCCGGCCAGCCCATGCGCAAGGGGGCATGCCCCATGACTGAGCGTATCCTCATTCTCGGCGGCGGTTTTGCCGGTAACGCCGCCGCCCACGCCCTCCGGGGTCAAGGGCTGGAGGTGACCCTCATCGACCAGTGCAATTATCATCTCTTCCAGCCTCTCCTCTACCAGGTGGCTGCCGGAGATCTCCAGGCGGAGGCCATCGCCACCCCGCAAAGGCGCCTCCTGCGCGGCGGCGGCCTGCATTTTCGCCTGGGGCGGGTCGTTCGATTGGACCTTCCCCAACGGGCGATCCTTCTCGATGACGGCGATACCGTTCCCTATGATTACCTCTTCATCGCCCTCGGCACGGTCACCAACTTTTTCGGCAATGCCGCCATCGCCAGCCATGCGCTGCAGATCAAGGGCGTAGAGGCGGCCGAGATGCTCCGTTCACGTATCCTCACCGCCCTGGAAGCGGCCAGCCACTGTAGCGATCCCGCCGAACGGCGGCGCTGGCTCAGCTTCGTCATTGCCGGAGGTGGCCCCACCGGGGTCGAATTCTGCGGCGCCTTGCTGGAGCTTCTGCGCGTCTTGCTCCCCCGCGACTACCCGGAATTGCAGCCGGAAGAGGCGCAAGTCACCCTGGTACAGGGCAGTGCAGGCTTGCTTCCCGGCTTTGCCGCGCCTCTGCAAGCCCAAGCCGCCCGCAAGCTGCAAAAACTCGGGGCTCAACTGCGCTTTCACACCCATGTCCGGGATTTTGACGGGAGGACCGTGCAGTGCCAGCCCGACGCGGCGATCCCCACCCGGACTCTCGTCTGGACCGCCGGCGTAACGGCCAACCCCTTGGCGGCCACCGTGCCCGGCGCCAAGGGACCCGGTGGGCGCATCATCGTCGATCCCCACCTGCGCCTGCCGGAACACCCTGAGGTCTTCATCCTCGGCGATTTGGCCTGCAGCAGTAATGGTGAATTTTGGCCTCAGGTGGCGCCCTTTGCCCTGCAGAGCGCCCGCCACGCCGCCCTGTTGCTGCAATCCCAACGGCAAGGGCGGGTCCTCCCTCCCCCCTTCGCTTATCAAGACCAGGGCAGTATGGCCGTCCTCGGGCGTTTCGATGGCGTCTGCCAGATTGAGCGCTGGCATCTGCGCTGGCATGGCTGGAGCGCATGGCTACTCTGGCTGGGTCTGCACCTCTACCGCATCATCGGCACCCGCAATCGCCTTCTCACCCTCCTCGACTGGGGAACGGATTATCTACGCCACAGCGCCGCCGTAGAAATCATTCGCTCTCCGCCCAACGCTTCCGACCCATGAGCCCATATCCGACCAGCCCGGCAGTTGGTTAAGTTCTGTTTCATGAATTACCCAGTTCCACCAGCCGACTCATCCCTTCGGACAATAAGGCGGTATTTTACGGGTTTTAACTCTAGCGATTCCGCATGAAGTCAGCCGTGCGCTGAAAGGCACCCTGCAGGTGCGCATAGAGTTCAGGCTCCATCTCTACCTCGCGCATGGCACCAAGCATACAGGCCATCCACTGATCCCGTGCCTGATCGTCTACCGGGAAAGAGGCATGCCGTGCCCGTAAGCGGGGATGCCCAAAACGCTGCACGTACAGATCAGGCCCGCCCAGCCAGCCCGACAGAAACAGAAAGAGCTTCTCCCTGGACTCGGAAAGGTCTTTCGGGTGAATATCCCGCAGCGGAGTTTGCCACTGCGCCTCGCTATCCATCAGGTCATAAAACCGGTTGACCAGCTTGCGAACGGCCTCCTCACCACCAAGACGGGCGTAGGGCGTACTTTCAGGTTCAAGCATCAATGGTCTTGCTCCAGATAGGTGTATAGAGGCCACAATGTTTATGATGCATGCTACGCGGGCATGGCCTTTTTGTGCTTTATTAATGTCTGCGCTACAGTCAATCCGATACAACCTGCCCAGCAAGAGTACCTTCTTTGGACGTTATTCGGCAACGTCCCGGCTTCTGTCCATCGCACACAGGAAAACTCCATGCCCCTTGCACCTACAGCCGCATTCATCGATGGATGCTGGACAGACCTCAGGACGCGATTTGTGGTACGGAGCCCGGTCAATCAACAGATACTCGCCGAAGTGTCCGATTGCGGAACTCGGGAGGCTGAAGCAGCGGTGCAGGCGGCAACGGTCGCTTTTGCAACCTGGCGCCAGACTACCGTCTACCAGCGCGCGGCCATCCTCAGCCGTTGGGCGGATCTCATCCAGGTTCACGCAGAAGACCTCGCACGTCTCATCACCTGGGAGATGGGCAAACCCATACGGCAGAGTCGTGCGGAAATCAAAACTGCCGTCGCCCTGGCGCGCTGGTACGCCGAAGAATGCAAACGCATCATCGGCGAAAGTATCCCTTCCCAGTTTCCAGACAAGCGCCTACAGATCTGGAAAGTGCCGGTTGGTCCGGTATTCGCCATTACGCCGTGGAACAGTCCGGTCTCCATGGTCGTTCGCAAGATAGCGCCGGCTCTGGCAGCCGGCTGTACAGTCATCCTCAAGCCAGATGAGCAAACGCCGCTCTCCGCATTAAAACTTGCCGAACTCTGGGCGGAGGCGGAGGGACCCGCTGGCACCCTGCAGGTGCTCCCCAGCTCTGATCCTGCACCTCTGGCGGAGCGACTGATGGCGGACCCGCGCATAGCCAAGTTGAGTTTTACCGGCTCTACGGCGGTCGGGCAGAAGCTTTATTCGCAGGGATCGCCGACCATCAAACGGCTTGCTCTGGAATTGGGCGGGCATGCTCCTGTGCTGATTTTTGCCGATGCGGATATCGATGCGGCGGTGGCCATGACCATCCATGCCAAATTCCGCTATGCCGGCCAGTCCTGCGTCGCCGCCAACCGCTTGTATGTGGATGATGCGATCCTGCCAGAGTTTACCGCACGCTATCTTGAAGCTATGGGTCACCTCAAGGTCGGAGACCCTTTTGCAGAGGACACTGACATCGGGCCGCTGGTTTCCGAAGCTGCTGTCCAGAAGTTCAAAGCGCAATTGCAGGACGCCCTGGACCGGGGTGCAAGACTTCTGTGCGGAGGGGATGCACAAGGCCTGTGGTGCGCCCCGACCCTCCTCGCCGACCTCGATCCGCAGAGCCGTATATTCCACGAAGAAAGCTTCAGCCCCCTGCTGCCCATACAGGGGTTTCGCAGCGAAGTGGAAGCTATCGCCCGCGCCAATGACACCCCCTATGGGCTGGCCGCTTATCTCTGGACCCGCGATCTCGGACGCGCATACCGCATCGCGGAGGCGCTGCAATGCGGCATCATCGGCGTCAATGACGGGTCTCCCGCTACCCCGCAGGCGCCCTTCGGCGGCAGCAAGCTTTCCGGACTGGGCGCCGAGGGCGGCAAATGGGGGTTGGAAGAATTCTTACAGTTGCACTATGTTTCCATCCAGTTGCCATGACAATTATCCATTCCCTGACCACCCAGGTAGGCTATACTGTTACGTTCTTATCGGTTAATCAGGGGACAGTCATGGAAACCAGTCTGCGTAATCATTTAAAGGGTAAAGTGGTTGAGATCGTCAAGGGTGGGGCGGTTTCGGAAATCGAGGTGGAAACCTCCGCCGGTATAATCGCCTCCGTGATTACCACACGGAGCGTGGAACGACTCGGGCTCAAGGTGGGTGACGATGTTTTCGCGGTAATCAAGGCCAGCGAAGTAGGTATCGAAAAACCCTGAAGCGGCTGTTCCAGGCGATCAACCGTCTGGTGAAACAGAGCGCACCGCTGCCCGGTCACTCTGCAACCGCTGTCACGGACCATCTGCCATTGCGGGTGGTTCACTGTTATTACGGGCTACGCCATGTTCTTCTCCCCGCAGGAAATCACCGCACTCATCCAGGAAGATCAGCCTTTCCTGGACCTCACCACCCGGATGCTGGGCATTGGTGACAAAGCCGCTAACATGCGTTTTCACTGCCGTCAGGATATTACTGTCGCTGGTACGGAACTCGCCGTGAAGATATTGGACGCCTGCGGCCTTACCGTGACCGAAAGTCAGCCGTCGGGCGCATTGGTCGCAACCGGTACCACCCTGCTGGCTGCAGAAGGTTCCGCAAGTGCTGCCCACTCTGCCTGGAAAGTGGCGCAAAACGTGTTGGAGTACGCGTGTGGCATCGCGACCTACTCCGCGCAATTGGTACAGCAGGCGCGCCAGATCAATCCCCGAGTATCCGTGGTTGCGACGCGTAAGAATATTCCTGGAATACGGCGCTTTGCCGTCATGGCTGCTCTCGCAGGGGGAGTCTTGCCGCACCGGCTGGGCCTCTCGGAAAGTGTTCTGGTATTTGACCAACACCTAGCCTTTTTAGGTGGTTTATCGCCTTTCTTGCAAGAGTTGGCACAATATCGGAGACAGGTTCCCTCCAGCAAGATCGTGGTGGAAGTGCAAAAGACGGATCACACCATGGCGGACGCTTTGGCTCTGGCTCAGGCCGGGGTCGCCGGGATTCAGTTTGATAAAATGGCGCCCGGGCCCCTGACAGAAATCGCCGCAAAGCTGCGTGCCGTGGCACCGGAGGTCACATTGTTTGCCGCAGGCGGGATTACCTTTGCCAATATTCATGCCTATGCGGCAACTGGTATGGATACCCTCGTGACCAGCGCTGTCTATCACGCCGCACCGGCCGATATCGGTGTGGAGATTCGCCCCGTATAAGACCGTGACTCCCGCGCGTCAGGGGATTTTAATCAGCATGGGGTGAAAGGCCTTCTGGAAAAGCAATATCTTGTCGCCCGCACGAAGGTCATGCACTTCATCTGTGCTGGCGACGATGCGGGTAATCTGGTTGCCCATCAATACGGTGACGCTCCAGAGCACATCCAGGGGCACGATCGCCAGGACTTCAGCATGCACCTGCCAGCGCCCCAGCATGTGCTGTGGCGAGAAAACCTTCAGCGGCGGCCCGTCATCGCGAATTTTGCCCTCTTCCAGACAGCAAACGCGCTGCACCATTTTGAATACTTCGGCAAGATCATGGCTGACCAGGATAATGGTGGTCCCAAAGCGCCGGTGCAAGGCCAGTATTTCATCCTGGAGCTGGGTCCGCATGACATGGTCCAAGGCGGACAAGGGCTCATCCAGGAGCAATACCTGTGGCCGACGCAGCATGGCGCGCGCTAGCGCGACCCGTTGCCGCTGACCGCCGGAGAGACTGGCAGGAAAGCGGGTTTGCAGGTTTCCCAGCCCGGTGAGGGCGAGCATCTCGTCCACCGCCTTCAGGTCTTTCTTGTCGGCCAGGGCAAAACGGAGATTGTCCCGCACGTTCAGATGAGGAAACAGGGAATAGTCCTGAAACACCATGCCGACCTGCCGTTTCCGGGGTGGGAGGCAGATCTGCTTGGCGCTGTCGAACCACAGCGTATCGCCCACCTTGATGCGACCCCGATCCGGTGGAACGAGTCCAGCCAGCATCCGCAGCAGGGTGCTTTTGCCCGCACCCGACGGTCCGAAGAGGGCGACCACCTCCCCTGCGGCCAAACGCAAGTCCACTTCCAGCCGGTAATCCCCCGACACGCCATGCAGAGACTTTTCCACACAGAGCTCAATCATATCGTGTCCAGCAGCTTTTTATTGAGCACATAGACCATGAGCAGAATGGCGAAGGAGATGGCAAAAAGCAC
>NZ_JBYCKR010000222.1:0-3452 GCF_057473505.1 Acidithiobacillus sp. TH-A35
ATCCCTATGGCTGGACGGCGGAAAAAGCGGTGGAGAAAGCGCGCCAGCAGGTGGCCGATGCCATCCACGCCGACCCCCGCGAAATTGTCTGGACTTCAGGCGCGACGGAAGCGACCAATCTGGCCCTCAAGGGCGCGGCGCATTTCTACTCCGGCAAGGGCAGGCATCTCATCACCCTGCGCACCGAGCACAAGGCGACTCTGGACACCTGTCGCCAGTTGGAGCGCGAGGGTTTTGAAGTCACCTATCTGGAAGTACAGGAAGATGGTCTGGTCGACCTCCAGGCCTTTGCGGCGGCGATTCGTCCGGACACCATCATGGCTTCCGTGCTGTACGTGAACAACGAAATCGGCGTCGTCCAGCCCATAGAAGCCATCGGCAAGATACTGCGCGCCCACAAGGTATTGTTCCATGTGGATGCGGTGAAGGCGCTGGGCAAGATTCCGGTGGATGTGGAGGCCGTCCAGGCGGACATGATGAGCCTGTCCGGGCACAAGATTTACGGACCGAAGGGCATCGGCGCCCTTTACGTGCGGCGAAAGCCGAGGGTGCGGGTCGAGGCGCAGGTTCATGGCGGTGGCCACGAGCGCGGTATGCGTTCCGGGACGTTGCCTACGCACCAGATTGTCGGCATGGGTGCGGCAGCCGAATTGGCCGTGCAGTCGATGGAGAGCGATGCCAGGCGTATCCGCCAGTTGCGTGACCGTTTGCTCAAGGGCATTCAGGAACGGGTGGAAGAAACCTATATCAATGGCAATATGGAACACCGGGTGCCGCACAACCTCAATATCAGCTTTGCCTTTGTGGAAGGCGAGTCGCTGATTATGGCGCTGAAGGAAATTGCCGTATCCAGCGGATCGGCCTGTACCTCGGCCAGTCTGGAGCCCTCTTATGTGCTCCGTGCCTTGGGTAAGTCCGATGAGCTGGCGCACAGTTCCATCCGTTTCGGCATCGGTCGCTACACGACGGAAGAGGAAATTGACGCTACTATCGAACTCATTGCCGCGAAGGTGGATAAGTTACGGGAGTTGTCTCCCCTCTGGGAGATGCATCAGGAAGGTATTGATCTCAACAGTATTCAGTGGGCCGCGCACTAAGGTCCTTACAAGAGGAGAACCGTCATGGCATACAGTGAAAAAGTGATTGATCATTATGAAAATCCCCGCAACGTAGGGGCGATGGACAAGGATGACAGCGGCGTCGGCACCGGTATGGTGGGTGCACCGGCCTGCGGCGATGTGATGCGTTTGCAGATCAGGGTGAACGGGCAGGGCATTATCGAAGATGCCAAGTTCAAGACCTACGGCTGCGGTTCGGCCATTGCGTCCAGCTCGCTGGTGACGGAGTGGGTCAAGGGCAAAACCCTCGATGAGGCGATGACCATCAAGAACAGTCAGATCGCCGAAGAGCTGGAACTGCCTCCGGTCAAGATTCACTGCTCCGTGCTGGCCGAAGACGCCATCAAGGCGGCGGTGGAGGATTACCGCAAAAAGCAGGGTGACGCGTCGGTGGCGGTGCAACCGGAAATGGCCGGTGCCCAGGCGGTACACTAGGATACCGTCATGGCTTTGACCTTATCGGAAAGTGCAGCGCAGCAGGTGCGCAAGAGTATTGCCAAACGTGGCAAGGGTCTGGGTATCCGCATCGGTGTGAAAACCAGCGGCTGCTCCGGCTTGTCTTACGTTATGGAGTTTGTGGATGTCCCCAACCCGGAAGATCTGGTGTTTCCCCATGATGACGTGAGTCTTTTCGTGGACCCCAAAAGTCTCATTTATCTGGATGGCACCGAACTGGACTTCACCCGCGAAGGCCTGAACGAGGGATTCCGTTTTAATAATCCCAACGTGAAAGATGCCTGCGGCTGCGGTGAGAGCTTTACGACCTGATGGTGGATTCCTGTTTCCGGTGCGGGGCGGAGTTGGGCGCTCCGCCCGCGCTTTGTGCTTCCTGCGGGGCGGTGCAGCCCTTCCGTGCGGACCTGTCCCTGTTTGCGGTGGCGGGCCTGCCCGAAACCTATGATCTGGACGTGCAGACACTGCGCACCCAAGTGCTTGCGCTGCAAAAAGGCCTGCATCCGGACCGCTTCGCCAACGCAGAACCGGCGGCAAGACGCTATTCCCTGGAGTGGAGCACCCGCCTCAATGAGGCCCTGGCCATATTGCGGGACCCCCTGCGGCGTGCTGATTATCTCCTGCAGCTGCAGGGCGTGGACGCGCTGGGTGAGCAGGTGAAGGTCGCTGACCCGGAACTGCTGATGACCCAGATGATCTATCGTGAGCGCCTGGAAGACCTGGTGGCGGCACGCGACTTATCGGGCATGGAGGCTTTGCGTCAGGAAGTGGATACGGCAGTGACCGGGGTGGTGCAACGTCTCAGGGGATTATTGGGTATTTTACCCTGTGCTGAGCCGGAAGCGGCGGGTGCTGCGCTGCGCGAGTTACAGTTTCTCGATAAGCTTTTCGGCGAGATAGGCCGCAGCGAAGAGTCCTTGCAGAATGCCTGAGCAGCAGAACCTCTACAATCAGGGCGATATATCATGGCGTTAATGCAAATTGCAGAACCGGGCACGGCCGCTGATCCCCATCAGCGGCGGCTGGCTATCGGCATCGACCTGGGGACCACCCACTCGCTGGTGGCCTCCGTATTGTCGGCGGTGCCCACCGTCATGCGCGATCATGAGGGTAAGTACCTGCTACCTTCGGTGGTGCGCTACCTCGGTGGTGGCGATATTCATGTTGGCTATCCCGCAGCCGCTGCCGCCGGGCAGGACCCGCACAATACCATTGCCTCGGTGAAACGCCTGATGGGGCGCGGCCATGGCGATGTGCAGACCCTCGCCGGGCACCTGCCTTATGACCTTGTTCCTGGAGAGGGTATGGTGCGCCTGCGTACGGTGGCGGGCGAAAAATCCCCCGTAGAGGTGTCTGCCGAAATATTGCGGGTGCTCAAAGAGCGGGCGGTGGAAACCCTGGGTGGCGAACCGGAGGGTGCGGTGATCACGGTACCCGCTTATTTCGACGAGGCCCAGCGTCAGGCCACCAAAGATGCGGCCCGTCTGGCGGGGCTGAATGTACTGCGCCTGCTGGCGGAGCCGACGGCGGCAGCGGTGGCCTATGGCCTGGACAAGGGCAGTGAAGGCGTTTTTGCCATCTACGACCTGGGCGGCGGAACCTTTGATATTTCCATATTGCGGCTGCAGGCGGGGGTCTTTGAGGTGCTGGCGACCGCCGGTGATTCCGCTCTGGGCGGCGACGATATGGATCATGCGCTGGCCGAATGGCTGATGCAGGAGGAGGGCGGTGATGCGTCCGATCCCTTCTGGCGGCGGCAGGTGCAGCAGCAGGCGCGTACCGCCAAAGAGGTGCTCAGTGCCGTTGAGGAAACGATGATCATGCTGACACCTTCCGGTCGGGCGCCCCACGCGGTGACACTGTCGCGTAGTCGGTTGGAGT
>NZ_JBYCKR010000223.1:0-5408 GCF_057473505.1 Acidithiobacillus sp. TH-A35
TTTCCATTTGTTTTTTGAGGGGCAGCAGAATGTTTTCGGGTAAGACGGTTACCCGGTCTTTGGCTCCCTTGCCATCCCGGATGATGATTTCGCGACGCTCGAACTCCAGATCTTTTACGCGCAGGCGTAATCCTTCCAGTAAACGCATACCGGTGCCATACAACAAGCTGGCAACAAGCCACATCGTACCCGAGAGTTCATGCAGTAAGGCGCGGGTTTCCGTTGGCGTCAGCACCACCGGCAGGTGCTGCGAAGGTTTCGCGCTAGTGATGTTGTCGAGCCAGGGTAGGTCGATGCCGAGAACCTGTTTGTATAGAAAGAGCAGTGCCGCCTTGGCCTGATTTTGGGTAGACGATGAGACGTTGCGTTCAGTGGCGAGATGGCTCAGGAAGGCCTCCACCTCGGCGGCACCCATGTTTTTGGGGTGCCGTTTCTGATGAAAAAGAATAAAGCGCCGCGCCCAGTCCGTATAGGCTTCTTCAGTACGAATACTGTAATGCATCACCCTGATCCGGGCGCGCACTTGATCCAAGAGTCTGGGCGGGGTGCTGGGAGTTGCTTGGCTATTTTCCATCCGGAAAATTTTAGGCTGTCCTAAATTTTTAGGCAAGGGTCAGTGTTGTGTAGATACAGTATGTTGATTGTTACCCCTGCTGTGTTAGACAATGTGCGTGTGGTAGCGTTGTGGAATCTAAATTACGTTCGCGGGCGCTGTGCGCCCGCGAACGGGGCGCGAGTGTCGAACATCGGGGCGTTGGGCGCACAGCGCCCGCGAACCCCTCGTTCGAGCGGACACCGCTACGCGGCTTCGCCCGCGTGAGCCTCCGCGCACTTCGTGCCCTCCGGCCGCACGCGGGTGCCGCACAACTCGCGCCCCGTTGGACACCCACACTCAGAATGCGCGACAATTAGCTTTCCCTGCCCTCGGAGCCATAGTCATGGAATTAACTGCGGTTCTTACCCCTGCCGAAGAAGGCGGATATGTTGCCCTCAATCCCGAAACCGGCACGACGACCCAAGGGGAAACAGTTGAGGAGGCTATTGCCAACTTAACCGAGGCAACAGCACTCTATTTATCCGAGTTTCCTCTACCTGCACCTGGGCATCCACTGGTCACGATGTTCAGCGTTCCCGCACATGCCTAAGCTACCCCATGTCGCCGGTGCCACGGCAGTTCGGGCACTTGAACGATTGGGGTTTACGAAAATTCGCCAATCCGGTAGCCATGTCATCATGCGGCGTGGCTCCAAAGGCTGTATCGTTCCCAATGCACAGCGAAATCAAGGTTGGCACTCTTGCGGGTGTTCTGCGCCAAGCCGATATATCGCCAGACGAATTCATCAATGCCTTGTGAACTTGGCGAAGCGGGTGATAGCCAGCGTGACAGGCTTCGTCAGCGACACACTGCGACAAGCCAGAACGGCATAGCCGAAGTGCTGAGGTCGGTCGCCTCAGAACGAAAAATCGGACGCTAAGGAAAGTTGTGATGTACGGCAATTTGCCGCATAATCGTGGCCAGGAGGGTAAGCCCATGCCACAACCGTTTTCCACCGCTCGCCTCGAAGCCCGGATCAGCACCGATCTGCATTCGATGCTCAAGCGCGCCGCCTAACTTCAGGGGCGCACCATGACCGATTTCGTGGTGGCCGCCGTTCAAGACGCCGCGCAACGCGCTATCGAACAAGCCGAAATCATTCGTCTGACGTTGGTCGATCAGGAGTGCTTTGCGCAGGCTTTGCTGTCGCCGCCGCAACAGACACCGGCCTTGAAACGCGCTTTCGCTCGTCGCAGCAAGCTACTGCGCCCTGAATGAGCAGTGCACCGTTTCTTGTTGCACCGCTCGATGCCGCGCATGGCCGCACCGTATTCAACAGCGGCTCGGAGCCGCTTGACCGCTACTTGCGAGAGGTGGTCACTCAAGACATTCGCCGTCGCGTGACAGCCTGTTTCATAGCGCTGGCTGACGGGCAGCGCATTGCAGGCTACTACACCTTAGCGTCGGCAAGCCTACTCTTGGCCGACCTGCCAGCCACGACGGCCAAAAAGTTGCCGCGATATCCGACCGTGCCAGTGGTACGAATGGGCCGCTTGGCCGTCGATCAGGCATTCAAGGGACAGGGGCTCGGCGGAGCGCTGCTGGCCGATGCTCTTGATCGAGCCACCCATTCCGAGATCGCCGCCTACGCTTTAATGGTCGATGCCAAGGATGAAGCTGCGGCAGCCTTCTATCGGCATCATGGGTTCATTGCGCTACCTGGCTTGTCGCTGACGCTGTTCCTTCCGCTGGCAACGGCGATCGCGTCCCGGAAAACGGGCAACAAGCGTTTTAGCCCGATTTAGAAGTTTTTTGTACATGCATGGATGGAACCCACAGTGGCGTCTGTCGAAAACCCCGGCGCTGTCGCTGGCACTGCCTGCGAGGGTCTTCATCGAAGTCCGCCAACGCGGATCACATAAACCGTTCGTGTCCTGCGTATGTGGACGCACTATGAATGAGCGGGCTAACCCATCCATCAAGACGGGTGCAAGTGATAAAACCGCTTGCGCCCGTTAGTTATGTCAGACATTGGGCGTCAGCGGTTGCTTATCGCGGAGTTTGGGCCTGCCATCCCTCGCGGGATGACAGGAATGTGTTCATTGAACCGCCGTATGCGCAGTGGTGTGAGAGGGGTAAGATTGTGAGAACTTCCCCTATCTCGATTAAAGCTTAGATGCCCGATCCCACAACGTATGGTGATCCTCTTACCGCGCTACTCACTCGTGTTCGCCATTGCGAACTTTGCGCCGGGCACCTGCCGCTTGGTGCGCGTCCGGTGCTGCAGATGGATTCGCGCGCCCGTATTTTGATCGCTGCGCAAGCACCGGGCAGGAAGGTGCACGAAACAGGCATTCCCTTCAACGATGCCAGCGGCGATAGGCTTCGTGCTTGGCTGGGTATCTCCCGAGAGGTATTCTACGACGCCCGACAGGTGGCGATCGTGCCCATGGGATTCTGTTACCCAGGCACCGGAACGTCCGGAGACTTGCCGCCGCGGCCAGAGTGCGCTCGTGCCTGGCATGGGGAATTACTGCCGCATTTGCAGCATCTGCAACTCACCCTGGTCATCGGCCAGTATGCCCGGGCTTATCACCTTCCCGCCGAGGCCGGAACGCTGACGGCGGTGGTTCATGCATGGCGCGAAAACTGGCCCAACCGGATACCGCTGCCGCATCCCAGCCCGCGTAATAATCTGTGGCTGAAGCGCAATCCGTGGTTCGAGGAAGAACTCATTCCGGTGCTTCAGGTGCGCGTGGCCGAGGTGCTTGCGCATGGCCGTTAACATGGCATTCAGGAGCGCGTCGTCCTTGAATGTGCATGGTATAACCTGCGGCCGCGCCCCAGTGAGCGCTACGTCCCGCAAAAGGTTTTGAATGGCCCGAAATCCTCGGGGGCGGGCTGGGTATAGCTCTCCAGCCCCGGACGCTCCGCGAAGGGCTGTTCCAGCACGGCGAGCAGCGCTTTGAACGGGGTGAGGTCCTGGTCCTGCGTGGCGGCGGCCAAGGCTTCCTCGACTTTGTGGTTGCGGGGTATGTAGAGCGGATTGACCTGATCCATAGCCTCGGCGCGCGCCTCCGCGGTGGTGCTTTCGCGCGCCAGCCGGGCCTGCCATTGCGCTAACCAGAGATCAAACGGCGCCGGGTTGGCAAAGTGGGCGCGGACCTGCGCCGGATCACCGCGCACTGCCGCTGATAAACCGCGGAAGACCTGTGTGTAGTCGGCATTCTGGCCTTCCATGGCGGACAAAAGAGCTTGCGCCAGCGCGAGATCGCCGTCCTCAGCCGTGGCCAGGCCCATCTTGGCGCGCATGCCGTCCAGCCAGTGGCTGGTATAGAGCCTGGGAAACTCGTTGATCTGTTCGGTCAGCAGGCGCACGGCCTCATTGGCGTCGGGGTGAACCAGATCAATCAGCGTTTCGGCGAAGCGCGTGAGGTTCCATTGTGCGATCAACGGCTGGTGGGCATAGGCATAGCGGCCCTGCGCGTCGATGGAGCTGAAAACTGTCTCTGGATTATAGGCATCCATGAAGGCGCAGGGGCCATAGTCGATGGTTTCGCCGGCGATGCTCATGTTGTCCGTATTCATCACACCGTGAATGAAACCGACCAGCATCCAGCGTGCGATGAGCGCAGCCTGTGCGGCGGACACCGCAGCAAAGAGGCTGAGATAGGGATTATCGGTCCCTTTCAAGGCGGGGTAGTGGCGGGCAATAGTGTAGTCGGCCAACTGTTTGACCCTGGCACTTTCGTTGCGTGCGGCAAAGAACTGAAAGGTGCCGACGCGAATATGGCTGGCGGCGATGCGGGTGAGGATGGCGCCGGGGAGCGATGTTTCCCGACGGACGGTTTCCCCTGTCGTGACGGCGGCCAGCGCGCGGGTCGTGGGTATGCCCAGCGCATGCATGGCTTCGCCGATGACATATTCGCGCAGCACCGGCCCCAGTGCCGCCTTGCCATCGCCGCCCCGCGAAAAGGGCGTGCGACCAGAGCCTTTCAGTTGCATATCCCGGCGCCGACCATGGCGATCGATCAACTCGCCGAGCAAGAGGGCGCGGCCATCGCCCAACTGCGGGGAAAAATGACCGAATTGATGCCCTGCATAAGCCTGGGCGAGCGGATGCGACCCTTCCGGAACTTGGTTTCCCGAGAAAATGGCGGCGCCGAGATCGCTATCCAGCGCCGAGCTATCGAGCCCCAGTTCTTCGGCTAGCGCGTAGTTCAATAGCAGCAATCGGGGCGCCGGAGCAGCGGCGGCCTGCCAGGGGGCGAAAAAACCCTCTAGATCGCGCGCATAGGTATTGTCAAAATGTAATAATGCCTTATCCATCCGTCAGTCTTGATGCACGGGCACCGGTATCTCCAGTTTCACCTCACCGTTCTCCAGGCGCGCAGTGATTCGCGTGCCCTTGGGCAGGTCGCCAAAGAGGATATGCTCCGCCAGCGGCTTCTTCAGGTGCTCCTGAATAATCCGCGTCATCGGCCGTGCGCCCATCTGCGGGTCGTAGCCCTTGTCCGCCAGCCATTGCCGTAGTTCAGCGCTGATTTCCAGGCTATAGCCCTTTTGCAGCAACTGCTCGTCCAGCTCCATAACGAACTTGTCCACCACGTGTAGCACCGTCTCCTTAGAGAGCTGTGTGAAGGGTACGACGGCATCCAGGCGATTGCGGAACTCCGGCGCGAAGACCCGGCGGATGGTCTCCATTTCCTGTCCGCCATCACTCTGGGGGGCGTTCATGAAACCAATATTCGCTTTGCCGCGCGACTCAGCCCCCGCATTGGTGGTCATAATGAGCACCACATTGCGGAAGTCCACCGTGCGGCCGCCGGCATCTGTCAGCTTGCCGTGATCCATCACTTGCAGGAGCACATTA
>NZ_JBYCKR010000224.1:0-2945 GCF_057473505.1 Acidithiobacillus sp. TH-A35
GCCTCGACTTCTCCGCACGCTTCATCAGCGTAGGCGTGCAACTGCGTGAGCGCGGGCACTTCTCCTACACGCTGACCGAAGAGGGTGAACTGCAAAGCTATCAAACGGCAGATCTCGCTGCCCTGGGTTTGACCGGGACGGCGGACCGGGTCCACTTCTTCCAGGCCGACGCCTGCAATCTGAAGCCTTTGTATCGGGATTATGATCTGGTAATCGCAGCCAACCTCATTGACCGCCTGCACCATCCCCGCAAATTTCTGGAGGACATTGCCGACCGCATCCTTCCCGGCGGTTTACTGGTCATCACTTCACCCTATACCTGGCTGGAAGAATATACCGCGCGGACGGAATGGCTCGGCGGTTTCAAACGGGATGGGGAGAATCTGAGCACCTTCGACGCCCTGCGGGAAATTTTGTCCGGACCATTCCGTCTGCGCGATGACAGCCCGCAGGATTTGTCCTTCGTCATCCGCGAAACGGCGCGCAAATATCAGCACAGTATCGCGCAGGTGACCATCTGGGAGCGCTTATGAGCGCGGGGCAGGACAGCGTCGACTTCGACAGGGTCATTCCACGACGCGGAACCGGATCCCTCAAATGGGATGGTGCGGCAGAACGTTTTGGCGCTGAAGTGCTGCCCATGTGGGTGGCAGATATGGATTTCGCCGCACCCGACGTGGTCATAGCCGATTTGCAGGAACGTCTGCATCATCCCGTTTTCGGTTATCCGGGCAACGAAGGGATCATGTTGCAGGCCGCCGCCGGTTGGCTGGCCAAGCGCCATGGCTGGCGACCGGAAAGCGACGCGATCGCCTGCATCAGCGGTGTCGTTCCCGCCCTTTACGCAGCCGTGCGCGCCTTCACCCTGCCGGGTGAGGCGATCATCGTCATGCCGCCCATTTATCCGCCGTTCATGACCGCGGTGGAGGACAACGGGCGGGAATTGCTGCTGGCCCCACTGATCGCGGATGACACCGGCCATTACCGCATGAACTGGGATGCCCTGGAAACCGCCGTCCAGCGGGCGAAACTGCTGCTCCTCTGCTCGCCCCACAACCCAGTGGGGCGGGTCTGGACACCGGAAGAACTGCAGCGACTGGGCACACTCTGCACCGATGCTGGCTGCGTGGTGGTCAGCGATGAAATCCATGCCGATCTCAGCCACCATCCGCACTGCCCTTTCCCCAGCCGCCTCCCGCGCTCGATCCTCCTGACCTCTGCTGGCAAAAGCTTCAATCTGGCGGGACTGGGTGGCGGGGTCAGCGTCATCTCCGATGCCGGGTTACGGCGCGCCTTTCAGGATGAGGTCCGGCGCAGCCAGATTCAGCACACCAACCTTTTTGCCCTGACCGCCATGACCAGCGCCTGGCGGCACGGTGCGGCGTGGCAGGCCGCATTGCGCCAGTATCTGAGCAATAATGCCCGCTTCATCAGCGAGTATTTGATGCGGGAGCTACCCGAAGTCGGCTACCGGCAACCGGAGTTCGGTTATCTGGCCTGGCTGGATGTGCACCATTACGGCGACGACGAGACGCTCGCTCGGCGACTGCTGCAATCAGGTCTCGGCCTCAATCCCGGCCCCAGTTTCGGGCCGGGCGGCGAGGGTTTTGTGCGACTGAATTTCGCTGCACCGCGGAGCGTGCTGGAGGAAGGCATGGATCACCTGCGGCGGGCGCTGTACCAGTAGTCCGGAAGTCTCTTCGCGGGCAACACCATGCGAACAATGGGTATCCGAACGCCCCGCCCTATCCTACAATACCTGCCACAAAATGGGGGAGACCAGGGAAAAGTGGCTGAGGAGCACGGAAATCTGCGGCAAAAGGCAGTAGCCTCGCTGGCAGCGGGCATTCTGCGCGGGGCGGGTTACCTGCCGCGGCGTTGGCGTGCGGCTCTCGGTGCAATGCTCGGTGACTTGGTACGGCTCAGTATGACACGGGCGCGCAAGGTGGTGGACGCCAATCTTGCCATAGTTTTCCCCATGATGAGCCTGGCCCAGCGGCATACTCTGCGGCGCGCGCATTTCCGGGCACTGGGCCAGGCGGCCCTGGAGTTGGGACCACTGTGGTACTGGCCCTTGCCCCGCGCCCTCGGCCTGATCCGCGAAGTGCGTGGAGACGATCTGGTGGACGCCGCTTTAGCCAAAGGACATGGGGTTATTCTCTTCACCGCGCACCTGGGGGCCTGGGAAGCCGCGGTGCTCTACATCGGGCAACGCTGGCCGGTAACCGTACTCTACATGGAAACCCGCAATCCGGCTGTTAACGCGCGCATTGTGGCTGGCCGCGGGCGCAGTGGTGCGCAACTGGTCCCCAAGGAGGGCGGTATCCGTCCCCTGCTCCACGCGCTGCATCAGGGAAACGCCATCGGCATACTCCCGGATCAGAACGTCGATCCGCGCGAAGGGGATTATGCCCCGTTCTTTGGCCGTCCTGCCTGTACGACACCTTTGCTGGGCCGGCTGGCAGCGCGGCGCGGAAGCCCGGTGTTCGGACTCTTTGCCTATCGGCTACCGGGTGGTGAGGGTTTTCGTATCGAGATTGTGCCTATGCCGGAATCTTTCCCGAGCGGCGATGCGGAGGCGGATGCCACGGCGATGAATGAGGCGCTGGAGACCGCCATCCGCAAAGCCCCTGAACAATACTGGTGGGTTCACCGTCGTTTCAAGGATCAGCCGGAAGGCTGGGCCTATCCCTATTAAAATGCTTACGGAACGATATGATCTAGCAGGGAAAAAGTACGCCCCAGCGCGCCACGCTGCTGCTGCAGAAACGCCAAGGCACGGTCGCCCATCTCTGTCGCTGGCTCCTGGGTAGTCAACCACGCCCCCAACTGCGCTACCAGGGCCTCGACATCCACAACCTGAACCGCAGCGTTGGCCGCCAGCAAATCCTGGGTGATGCCCTTAAAATTATCCATATACGGGCCGAAGGTAACAGGGCGGGCCA
>NZ_JBYCKR010000225.1:0-6914 GCF_057473505.1 Acidithiobacillus sp. TH-A35
GGCTCTCCCCATTCTGCTGCTCTCCATGGGCATGGCGCTGGTTCCGGCACTGGATCGTCTGCTGGGCCGCCTGGAGCTTTTTCCGCAGTTTTGGGCCTGGGTGCAGGCGGGATTGGCGACGATCGTGCTGGCGGGTCCTGGTCGGCGATTTTTCCGGCCGGGTTTTCTCGCCTATCGCCATCTGTCGCCGGATATGAATTCCTTGGTAGCCACGGGAACTGGAGCGGCTTGGCTGTATAGCATGCTGGTCCTCGTGGCGCCAGACTGGTTCCCCACCAGTGCCCGGCATGTCTATTTTGACTCCGCGGCAGTGGTGATTGCGGCGGTTCTCTTCGGTAAATATCTGGAAGAACTGGCGAAGGGAAGGACTTCCGCAGCGATCAAGCAGTTGCTGGGTCTGCAGGCAAAGGAGGCCCATGTGTTGCGCGACGGCGAGGAGTTGCAGGTGGCGATCGGCGCCGTTGTTCTGGGCGATCAGGTGGTGGTCAGACCGGGGGAGCGTTTGCCCGTGGATGGCGTGGTCGTGGATGGCGACTCCCACGTGGACACAGCTATGCTCACCGGCGAACCGCTGCCAGAGCATAAAAAGCAGGGTGATCCGGTGGTGGGCGGCACGGTGAACCGCGAGGGGCGTCTGCTGATCAGGGCGACCTCGGTGGGCCGGGATACGGTGCTGGCGCAGATCATCCGGCTGGTGGAGCAGGCGCAAACGGGCAAGTTACCGATTCAAGGCCTGGCGGATCGGGTGGTGCGAATTTTTACACCGCTGGTGATCCTTATCGCTCTGCTGAGCTTTGTCTTCTGGCTGCTGTTCGGGCCGCCGCCCGCGATCACCCTCGCCATGCTCTCGGCGGTGGCGGTGCTGGTGGTGGCCTGCCCCTGTGCGATGGGGTTGGCGACCCCGGCGGCGGTGATGGTCGGTACCGGACGCGCCGCGGAACTGGGGGTGCTTTTTCGCAAGGGGGAGGCACTGGAGTCTCTGGCAGCGGTGGATACGGTTTGCCTGGATAAGACCGGGACCCTGACCTATGGGCGTCCGGCGGTGACGCAGATTGAGGCGACGGATCCCGGGTATTTATTGCAGATGGCTGCTGCCGTGGAGAGTGCTTCCGAGCACCCCCTGGCACACGCGGTACTGGTGGCTGCGGGCGAGCGTCATCTGGATCTCCCGGCAGTGCGTGATTTTATGGCATCCCCGGGGAAGGGTGTGCAGGGCAGGGTGGATGGGGAGATCGTGCTTGCAGGTACGTTAGCCTGGATGCGTGAACACGGGATCATTATGCCGGAGTCTTCTGCGGGCGATTTGCAGCAGACCGGCAGGACCATCGTCTATGTAGCCAGGGATGGCCGCCTGCTGGGACTGCTGGGGATCAGCGATGTGGTCCGGCCGGAATCTGCCCAGGTGGTCCGGGCGCTCAGGGCGTTGGGTTTAAGGGTGGCGATGGTGACGGGCGATGCGGAGGCTGCGGCCCGGGTGATCGGCGGCCAGTTGGGGATTGACGAGATCTATGCGCAGGTATTGCCGCAGGATAAGGCGGAGATCGTGCGTCAACTACAGGGAAAGGGCCGTAAAGTGGTTTTTGTCGGGGAGGGCATCAACGATTCGCCGGCGCTGGCGCAGGCGGATGTGGGCATGGCCCTCGCCTCAGGTACGGACATCGCGATGGAGGCGGCGGATATCACGCTTACCCATGGAGATCTGGGGGGGGTCATTACCGCGATTCAGGCGGCACGCCAAAGCATGCGGACCATTCGCGGTAATCTGTTCTGGGCTTTTTTTTATAACATTCTGCTGATACCTGTTGCTGCCGGTGTGGCTATTCCCTTCGGAATTCAGCTCAACCCGATGCTTGCAGGCGTGGCCATGGGACTGTCTTCGATTTTTTTACTCAGCAACAGTCTGCGGCTGAAACGTTTACAGCCCTGGGCGGCAGCACCCTGAGCGCCAGGCGGGTGAATGGAGTATGCTGAGGCATTCTCCGTGTATTGTCAGGTGATATGTGGCGCAAAATCCGTGGCAACGCCCGGTCAACAGAAATGTCTGTATGCTGTGGAAGCTCAAGCCGTTTTTGCTGACCCGTCGTGTGTATCTGCTGTTCTATGCACTGGCCCTGTTGCTGAGCGCCGCCAGTGCGCTGGTGCTGCCGCAGGGCGCGCGCTGGATTCTTGATAAGGGATTTCACAGCTACCCGGCGCTGCTGTGGATCAGTGCCGCCCTGCTGGGATTGGGACTGTTCACTGTCGCCATGCGCGCCCTGCGCGATGCCCTGGCCACCTGGATCGGACAAGGTGTGGTGGCGGACCTCCGTACTATGGTGTTCAGTCATGCCTTGCATTTGCCTGCTGTTTTTTATGAGGTTTTTCGCACCGGAGAGGTCATTTCCCGGCTCAGCAGCGATGTGACCATCCTGCGTTTTGGCTTGACCGGGGTACTGGGGCGCAGCCTGCAAAGTGGCATTACCCTGATCGGGGCGCTGACGCTGATGGCCGCCACCCTGCCGCAACTGATCATCCCCGGCTTGGTCGCCTTACCTCTGCTGGTGCTCATCAACCTGAAATCCGGCCGCCTGCAACGTCGCTACAGCCGCAACGAGCAGGACTACCTAGCTGATCTGAGCGCGCATACGGAAGAGTCGGTCAATGGTATCCGGGTGATTCAGGCGTTGACCCTGGAGCCGCAGACGGAGGAACATTATCGGCGCGATATCCGGTTGTTACTGGGGCAAGTCTGGTCCCGGGTGATGGTGCAATTGTGGTCCACCTTTTTGACCGGCGGGCTCGTATTCCTGGCGCTCAGTGTGATGCTCTATTGGGGTGGGTTGGCCGTGTTGCGCCACGAAGTGGGGATCGGGGTGCTGGCGGCTTTTCTGCTCTACGCCCTGATGGCAGCGACTTCTCTCGCCGCCCTCGGCGAACTGTGGGGCAGCATGGCGCGTTTAGCCGGGGCGACGGAGCGGCTGTTGGCCCTGCTGGATGAGACGCCGGAGGCAAGTGCACCTGTCTCCTCCATACAGGATGCAGCGCCACCTCATGTGAACGACGGACTGCTGGCGCAGCGGGTAAGGCCCGCCCGCCTGCGTCTGGATGATGTATCTTTCAGTTATCCGTCACGTAGCGATTGCCACGCGATTGCAAATATCTCTTTCGACATTGCCGAGGGAGAAACGATGGCCTTTGTGGGTGCCTCTGGTGCTGGTAAAAGTACGTTATTTTCCCTGTTGTTGCGCCATTATCAGCCGAGTCGGGGCCACATTTTGCTGGACGGGGTCGATATTAACACCTTGCCGCTCCATTCGTTGCGGCAACAACTGGCGGTGGTGCCTCAGCATCCGGTGATTTTCTCCATGAGTATTGCGGAAAACATCATGATGGCCCGTCCGGACGCGAGCGAGGCTGACCTTCTGGAGGCGGTGTGTGCGGCGCGGGTGGATGAATTTTCTGATCGTCTGAAGGGGCGGCTGCAGACCCATGTGGGGGAGAAGGGCGTTACTTTGTCGGGCGGGCAACGTCAGCGTATTGCCATTGCCCGGGCCATTCTGCGTAATCCACGCGTACTGATCCTGGATGAGGCCACCAGTGCCCTGGATGCAGAGAACGAACGCATTATTCAGGAGGCGCTGGGCAATCTTACCGCTCAGCGCACCACCCTCGTTGCGGCACATCGGTTGGCGACGGTTATTCATGCGTCACGTATTGCGGTGCTGGATAAGGGAAGGCTGGTCGCTGTGGGGAATCACCGGGAGCTTTTGGATTCTTGTCCGATTTATCGTCAGTTCGCGCAATTGCAGCGCTTGCATGAGGGAGTGGAAGATATGCCGGAACTCCAAAAAGTTCGTGCGTGATCGGGCTTGGCGAACTAAAGTTGAGACGAAGAGTCTCATTTCAAATGAGCAGCGCGTTTTTTATAAACATGAGTGGGGTACCGCATATCGGGTGTATTGGTGGGAATCTAGGGAGGGAGGCCCTGTATGAGTACGGATTTTGAGCAAAATATGGCCTGGATCAGGCGGGCACAAACAGACATGAAGGCTTTTGTGGAAGGGTTGGCGACGCGTCTTGAGGGTGACGTGCCGGGTTTTGTGGAGGTAGAGCGCAAGAAGGACGGATTCTTTGCGAAAACCAGCCACATTGAGTCAATTATTATCCACACCAATAATAACGACTATATCCTCAAAAAAGAGGGCGCCCATATCAGCACCGTGCGCGCGAAAACCGTGCGCGGCGTAGTGCTCAAACACGAAGATTTATCGTTATCCGTCTGGCTGGAAAGTTTAGTCGCGGATCTGGCTGATCTCTCCGGCGAAATGCAGGGCGCCAGCAATACCTTGCACGACTTTCTTATGGGGTAATCTGAAGGAGGGTTTATGTCCATTTGGGACAAGATCAAACACGGCATCGAGGAAGTCGCACATGATGCCCAGCGTGCCGCAGAAAATATCGGTCAGAGTGCCAGCAAAGGCATTCGCTCACAAACCCCCGAAGAAATGCAGCGTTACTCCGAATGGGAACTGGCGCTGCGCCAACACCGCCTCCCTTCTTTCGTTCAAAGCCGCATGTTTCAGACCAGCCAGGGGCGATTGCCCTGGATCAGTACGGCGAAGGCGTCCGAGTTGCTGCTACAGCGCAGCCACGGTGTGCAGCCCATTGGTATGGTGACCGGCAACTGCTGGTACCATTTTGGTTATTCCTGGACCCAGGGGCACTATGATGGCTGGCACACGGCGGTAGAGCGCATGCGCCTGGAGGCGCTGGCCGTGGGTGCGAATGCCATCGTCGATGTGCGGATGAAGGTGCATCATGGTGAGCACGAAGATATGGATTATGGCGTTACCGGCACGGCCATCCGCATTCGCGGTCTGCCACCGTCCGCGGAGCCGGTCGTGGCGACGGTGTCGGCACTGGAGTTTGTACGGCTGCTGGAAGACGGGGTGGTGCCTGTGGGTATTGCTATAGGTGCCAATTTTGACTGGTACAGCCCGTGGATGGGTACCGTAGCTGCGCAGGCCGCTCAGTCTTCTCCCTTTGCGGCACGCTACTGGAATATGGAAATCACCGACCTGTCGGCATTCCAGGAAAATGTCCGCCGTCGTGCTCTCTACGATTTACGTGAAGATGGACGGCGTATGGCGGCTGCGGTACTGGCCCATACCAGCACTACCCAGATGTTCCATGTCGCCGGAGATCAGGACAACCCAGAACGCTTTCTTTGCCGACACATCAGTATTGGCACGGCCATCAGTTATTTGCCGCAAAATGTCCCCCAGCACGAGTTGATTCCGATGATTTCACTCCTTGACCATCCATTGAAAAGTGCCACCATGACACGAAAGGATCTTATATGACTGATACCGCTGAACAACTGGCTCCTCATGCCATCGAACGTCTGAAAGGCTTGCGTTCGCAGGGCAGTCACGAAGGCATATTTACCTCCGATCTTTCCGTCAATGAATTCGTTATGGTCCGTAAGGCCAATTTTGAGCCTTTAGGGCTGGTGGTGGGTTCCTGCATTTACCACATGGGTATTCAGTATGGTAACTGGAATCAGAACATGGAGATGGATGTGCTGTCCCAGGCGATGTACCAGGCCCGCGAACTGGCCATGAGTCGCATGGAACAGGAGGCTACCTTGCTACAGGCGGATGGTATTGTCGGTGTGCGCCTGGAAGTCAAACGCATGGAATGGGATCAGGAGATTCTCGAATTTATGGCGATTGGTACGGCTATCGCGCACCGTAGCGGCGCCTCCGGATTTAAGGGGGTGGGGGGTAAACCGTTCACCAGCGATCTCAGCGGGCAGGATTTCTGGATGTTACTACAGGCGGGCTATCGGCCGATGGAAATGGTGATGGGCTCCTGTGTGTATCATGTCGCCCATCAGGGCCTTTTGAAATCTCTGGGCAATGTGGGGCGCAATACCGAAATGGAGCAATTTACCCAGGCTATGTATGACGCGCGTGAGCTGGCCATGGAGCGTATGCAGCATGAGGCCCAGGAGGCCCAGGCTGATGGCATTACCGGCGTGCAACTGCATGAAGGTAGTCACAACTGGAAGCCGCATGTCATTGAGTTTTTTGCGGTGGGCACGGCAGTGAAGGCCATGGAGAATGCGGATGCACTGGTCGATGGTCTGAGTCCGCAACTGGTGATCCCGGTGAATGATTGATGCAGTGAACAGCACGATGCTGTCCTAAGGAGTGATCTGATGTCGATCTTTAAACGTGCCGCAGAAATACTGGAAGGCAAGGTGAATCATTTTCTCGATAATGCGGAGGACCCTGCAGAAGCCCTGGATCTTTCCTATGAGAAGATGGTTACGAATTTGCAGGATACCAAAAGACATCTTGCCGATGTGGTGACCGAACGGGTCTCTCTGGAAAACCAGATGGCGCAGGCGCAGAAAGCGTCCGATAAAGCCGACGCCGATGCCCGTATGGCGCTGGGCGCCAACCGGGAAGATCTGGCGCGCGCTGAATTGGCCCAGAAGCAGTCCGAATTGCAGAAGATCGCTTCCCTCAAGGAAGCGCATGATACCGTCGCCGCCCAGGCGCAGAAGCTGACCGATTACGAGAATAAGCTGCGGGACCATATCGAGCAGTTCAGAACCCAGAAGGAAGTGACCAAGAGTGAGATGACCGCGGCGCAGGCGGAAGTCAAAGTCAGCGAGTCGCTCACCGGTATTGGCAAAGGCATGGATGACGCCGGTGATGCCATGCGCCGCGCTCAGGGTCGTACTCAGAACATGGAGGCCAAGGCAGCGGCCATGGATGGGCTGATGGAATCTGGTGCGCTAAATGATCCTTTGGATAGCCGTAGTCAGATCGAGAAAGAGCTGGATAACGTGCGCGCTACGAGTGGTGTGGATGATGATCTCGCCAAGCTCAAAGCGGAAATGGCGAAGGATAAAGGCACATCGG